>JBLWKA010000075.1:0-27619 GCA_048381555.1 Oscillochloridaceae bacterium umkhey_bin13 | reverse complement strand
TCCGCCAGCGCACGAAGTCTAGCACAAGGGCAAAGTTAGTGAAAATTGGCCACACGCCCGCTTGGCACACATAAATATTGCCACGGTTATTGGTTATATTGGCATGGTTATTGGTGCAAGGGGGCGGCGACGCCGCCACATTGCACCAATAACCTTGCCAATAACTTACTCCCCTTTAACCACTGTCCACAAATCGGTAAAGGCCACGGTCTCTTCGTTGCGCTCGATCCACTCTAAACGCTCCAGCATGGCATCATCGGGGGCAAACCCTTCGGCATAGAGGTCACGCGCTTCCTGCGAGAGCAGCGGAACGGCGTCCAGGTTCGGGGTGATGTAGCCAATATATTCGGCGTTCTGGGCGGCAATCTCGGGCCGCATCAGGAAGTTCATAAAGACTTTGGCGGTGTAGGCGTTCGGCGAGTCCTGCAGGATCATTAGGTTGTCCATCCAGATCGTGCCGCCCTCTTTGGGGATTACGAAATTGATGTTCGGGTTGCCCGAGAATTCGCCACCCAGCCCGGTGCGGGCCTGGGCCGCCGTGCCGTTCCACGAGTGGGCGATCACATATTCGCCGGAGGCCAGCTTGCGGTTGACGTCCGAGCTATTGAAGGCGGCCAGGAAAGGCTTCTGGGCAATCAGGATCTGCTCGACTTCACGCAGAATGGCCGGGTCGGTGGTATTGAGCGAGTGGCCCAGGAAGCGCAAGACGGCCCCCGGTGTTTCGCGCTCATCTTCAAGCATGCTTAAACGGCCACGAATCGCTTCCAGGTTGGCTGGATCAAAGAGCGCGGCCCAGCTATCCACCCCATCGGGGAAGAACTCGCTGTTGTAGGCAATCCCGGTCAGGCCGACCATGTAGGGCACCGAGTAGACGTTGCCGGGATCGAAGTAGGTGTCGAGGTACGCTGGATCCATATGCACGAGGTTAGTCAGCATCTCTTTATCGAGCGGTTGCACCAGGCCCTCGGCAATCATGATCTGCACGGCATAGTCTGACGGGGCGACCACATCGTAGCCGGAGTTGCCGGCCCGTACCTTGGCAATCATGTCTTCGTTCGAGTCGTAGGTGTCGTAGATTACGCGTACCCCGTACTCGTCCTCGAACTGCTTGAGCGTATCGAGGTCAATATAGTCGCTCCAATTGTAGAAATAGAGCTCGCGGGAGAGGCGGCTGCGGTCAACACCATCAGTTGCTGCGGCTGCGCCGTCAGCGGGAGCATCTGCAGGGGCACTACCATACTCGTTGCCAGGACTTGCGGTCGGAGTTGCGCCACAGGCTGCCAGGATCGGCAGGATTAGGGCCAACAGCGCCACGAAGAGCAGACGATGCACACGGGTCACGTTCAGGGTCCTTTCATTGGTATCACGAACGAATCTATGACAGCCATCCTTTCCCTTGCACACCACGTGTCTTCTAACGTGGCGCTACGCAGGGCCGGTCAGGTTGGGCCTGGCGGCGGATGGGATGTCCCTAATGGGATGTCCCTAAGAGAAGCGCCCTGGTTCATCCAGGCTAATTGCGGCGCTGCACCAACTGCGAGGCCAGCACCAGACTGATTGACAGCACGAGCATCAGGGTCGAGATCGCGTTGATCTCGGGGGTGACGGCACGCCGCACCCGGTTATAGACTTCGACCGGGAGTAACGACGTTCCCGGGCCAGAGAGGAACAGGCTGATGATGAAATCGTCGAGCGAGAGCGTGAAGGCGAGCAGCGCCCCGCCAATGATGCCGGGCAGGATGAGGGGAAACGTCACCCGCCAGAAGACATTCCAGCTATTGGCCCCGAGGTCGGCGGCAGCTTCTTCGAGGCGGCGGTCAAAGTTTTTGAGGCTGGTACGCACCACAATCACTACAAAGCTGATGCTGAAGGCGATATGAGCAATGATCACCGTGGTCAGATTGCGGCGCAAGACCTGGCCGGTCAGGGCGTTGATCAGGTCAAAAATCAGGGCCGAGAAGGCCAATAAGGCCACCGCAATCACAATTTCGGGAATGACAATCGGCAGGTAGAGTACCGCATCTACACTACCCCGCCCCCGAAAACGGTAGCGTTCCATCGCCAGCGCAGTGAGTGTGCCAAGGATCGTTGCCACCACGGTCGAGATCAGGGCGACATAGAGTGTATTAAGGGCCGCGCCCATCAGGCGGTCATTCGCAAAGAGGCGCACATACCAATCGAGGGTGAAGCCGGTCCAGCGCACGCCGAACTCGTCGCGGGTGAACGAGAAGGCGACCAGCACCATAATTGGCCCATAGAGGAACAGGTACATCAGGACGGCATGAACCGTCAGGGCCAACCCGCCCCAGGTCATGCGACCACTCTCGATGGCTGGCCCCGCCGAACGCACCTGGGTCTGGGCCTGGGTGATCTCAATCATCAGCGCTCCTCCTCGTTGGTACTGCGGAAGTAGAGCATAATCAGCACCAGCAGCACCAGCATCATCACCATGGCCATGGCCGAGCCGAGCGGCCAGTTCGGAGGGTTCGAGCGCAGGAAGAGGCGTTGGATCAGATTGCCGAGGTAGTCTACTTTAGCCCCGCCTAGCAACTCACTGACGACAAATTGGCCGATGGTTGGAATGAAGACCAGCACCGACCCTGCTGCTACACCGGGCATAGTCATTGGCAGCATGACGCGCCAGAAGGCCTGAAACTTATTCGCCCCGAGATCAGCGGCAGCTTCGAGCAGGGTAAAATCGAAGCGCGCAATTGCCGCATACAGCGGGAGCACCATAAAAGGTAGTTCGCCATAGACCAAACCGAGCAGGGTTGCGCCCTCGGTATTGAGCAAGGTCATGGTCGGCAACCCAACCGCGCTCAGGCCACTATTGATCAGGCCATTGTTGGAAAGAATAATCTGCCAGGCGTAGATCCGCACCAGAAAGTTGGTCCAGAAGGGGATCAGCACCAGGAAGAGCAGAATCGTGCGCCAGCGCGGGGATTGGCGCACAATAAAGACTGCCAATGGGTAGCCAAGTAACAGGCAGATCAGGGTTGTTTGCACGCTGATCACAATCGAACGCACATAGGCGTTGACATAGATCGAGCGCGTAAAGAGCGCGATGTAGTTATCGAGGGTGAACTGCCAGACCACATTGCCCCGTGGGCCGTTGGTCATAAAGCTATAGAGCAGAATGATCACCAGCGGCAGGGCAAAGAAGAGGGTCAGCCAGAGCAAGCCCGGCGTGAGCAGGCCAGCTAGCGCGCGGCGTTCACGCCGTTTCCGTTCGCGCTCAATCGTCGTGAGGGCCACGTGCGCCTCCTAGCTCCTAAGCAACAAATGCTGTGGTCACGGCGAACGGATCGCAGCGTCTCACTGTCATTCCGAACGGAGCCGGAGGCGAAGTGAGGAATCTGCACTGCTGCTCGTTGAAGACCCCTCGCTGCGCTCCTAATGACATATCGGATGTCATCCCAGCACCACTGGCCGACGGGCCATAGGATACTCGGGGTGACAAAGGGGCGCATTGAGGCGACAGTGACGCAGTGCAAGCACCCTGGTTGCTCTCCCTACCACTGGCCGACGGGCCATCACGTACTCGGAATGACAATAAAACTGCATCATCAACGGTAATTGGTATTATTGTGCGCGAGGCGCTTGGATAGTTACGCACTTACTCGGTCAAGACGAGAGCATTGTCGGGCGGACAGACCAGCACGGCGGATTCGCCGGGTTGCCAGTAGGCATCACGGTCGAGGGTACTCCGGGTATTCTGTTCCCAGACATCCAGGGTGCGTTGATCATTGAGGCGCACCGTAATGCGGGTATCGGAGCCGATATAGCTGACGATTTCGACCTTGACGGGGATCGCAAACGCCGTCTGGCTCCGCTCGTCGTTCGGGGCGAACAGGCGGGCCTTTTCGGGGCGGATCGAGAGGGTTGCGGTCGTGCCCATGGCGACCGGACGCGGGATTACGCCACGAAACATCAAGCCATCGGGAGTCTCGATAGTCGCAAAATTGCCGCCATTTTCGATCACCTTGCCATCAACAAAATTGGTCTCGCCAATGAAGTCGGCGACAAACTTGCAGGTCGGACGCTCGTAGATCTCGGTTGGGGTGCCGACTTGCAAGACCTTGCCATGGCTCATGACCGCGATCCGATCGGACATGGTCAGCGCTTCTTCCTGGTCGTGGGTGACAAAGATGAAAGTAATGCCCACCCGATGTTGGAGGCTCTTCAGTTCAAGCTGCATCTCTTTGCGCAGCTTCTGATCAAGGGCCCCGAGCGGCTCATCAAGCAGCAGCACTTCGGGATGGTTGATCAGGGCGCGGGCGAGGGCGACCCGTTGTTGTTGGCCGCCTGACATCTGGCGCGGGCGGCGGGCAGCAAAGCCGCCGAGGCGCACCATGTCGAGGGCTTCTTGGACCCGTGGGCCGATTTCGGCTTTGGGAACCCCCTGCATTTCGAGCCCGAACGCCACATTTTGCTCGACGGTCATATGGGGGAAGAGGGCGTAAGACTGGAAGACCGTATTGACCGGGCGTTTGTGGGGGGGGATTGCGGCCATCGCCCGCCCGTGGATCATAATCTCACCACTGGTCGGATACTCGAACCCGGCGATCATCCGCAGGGTCGTGGTCTTGCCGCAGCCACTCGGCCCAAGCATCGAGAAGAACTCGCCGTCACGAATCTGAAGCGAAACGTGGTCTACCGCATACACATCGCCAAATTGCTTGACGACATCGCGGAGTTCGATCGCGAGAAGATCGCTCAACGCACCTCTCCGGGTATGATCCAACGCCGAACGAGCGTATAGGTACGCCAAGTTCGGCAAACTTTGCCTGTAAGGCCCTTCACTGGGGGATTATGAAAAAGTATACCACAGGTTAAGGATTGCAGAACCTGGGTTAAGTTATGGGGGCGGGCGGGGGTTTTTGCACGGTAGGTGACGTGATCGCGGGGGCGGGGGACTGGGGCGCGGGCCGGACTCGCGGGCCGGGCGACGGGCTTGCGGGGGCGGCCCTAGGTTGGTGTGGTGATGGGTGGGTATAGTCCGCCACAAGCGACTAGGATGCGCACGGCGTGGGGAATAGGTTGGGCCCCGTCGGGATGGTTTGCGCTCGCCAGGGTGAGTTGTTCGGCGCGGTTGGTTTCGCCGAGCCTGTGCGCGAGCAGTGCCCCCAATGCCTGGATAGTGGCCCCGGCTTCGCTATGTGCGAGGCTGGGCCAGTGGCGTGGGGCTACGCTCGCAACCAGGTCAGGGGCGAACGGGGCCATGAAGGCCAGCGCTAGCCCGTCTTCGAGGGGTTGACTGCTGAAGGCGGCCCGCCGTGTGCGGAGGTTGTAACTGGCGGCCAGGGCATTCCGTCCGGCGACCCGTGGGCCACGCATCACCATCCGTTTGGCGAGGGTCTCGATCCAGCGTGCGCGGGCTTGCTCGGCCTCATCATGACCTGGCCCGAGGTGCAAGCCCCAGAGTACGAGCGCCATAGCCGAGGCACTGGTGCTATCGGCGTGCGTGGCGATTGCGCCGCTTGGGTCATCACGTAGTTGGGCGGCCAAGGTGGCGTTCAACTGGGTGTGGGTATAGCTGAACCGGTAGTCGGCTGACCAGTGCAGGGTAAAGGGATCATCCTGGTAACGGGGCATCCCGAGTTGGGCACTCAGGCCGAGCAGGGTACTTAGGGCACCACTGAGCGCAGCCCCGCCAAAGGTGATCGGGTCAGGTGTCAGGCCAGCCCGTTCGGTGAGCGTGGCCCAATCGGCCCAGACCCGCCGCTGGAGCAGGCGTTCGATGGCGGCACCGAGGGCAGTCAGGGCGGTTTCACGCTGTTCGGGGCTGGCCTCGGGATGCGCGGCCAGGGCCGCCGCAGCCCAACCGGCAAAGAGGATCTGGTTGCGCAGACCCTCTTCGCCTTCATGTTCAGGGGCAAAACCGTCCCAACGGTTTTGGGGTTGGCCGAGCAGGTGATCGAGCCAGGCCAGTTCCGTACTCAAAGCATCAGGCAGCATGATTTACTGGTTCCGGGCGATCACAAGATTGTCGAAGCGAACCCGTCCGGTGCTATCGGCGAAGGTGGTCAGGGCAATGCCAACCTGGCCGCTGGTGAAGGCCCCATCATTGATCCCGTCCACCTCGACCCCGTTAATGAAGAGCGTGATCTGATCGCCCTGGGTCGCCACACGCATGGTATTGCGGGTCTCGCTGATCACTTCGGAGGGCGTCCAATCAATCAGGGTGACCCACTGATCATCTTCGAGCACTTCGAGCGCATAGGTGCCATCGCCCGCTACACTAAACAGATAGAAGTTATCGGCATCCTGGTAGTGGAAGATCAGCCCGGCGGCAGCAATATCATCCGCCGGATCGGTGAAGATCTCGACTTCGGCAATTAGGTCTTCGTAGGGGCCACCCACAATTGACCAGGCAATCGTTTCGGGGACCTTGACCTCGATCACATAACCGCCGTCCTCGAACGCATAACGTGAGGTTGGGCTCTCGGAGGGTTCCACGACACTGTTGGCGGGATTATTGAAATCTTCGCGCAACAGCACACTGCTTCCCGTCAGGGGCGAGTCGATCGGAACGACGCCGCCACCACCGCTTGTCGTCGGCTGCGGGGTCGCATTCAGTTCGGCCTCAATGACCGACGTGATCTGTTGGCCAAACGAGAGCACGGCAAAACTGACGCAGGCGACCAGCAGCACCACAATCAGACAGCCACCACCGCCAACCAGCAACCAGATCTTGCGGCCCTGGTTCTGCTCAGGGGGGGGCGCTGCCGTGCCCATGGGGTCGTAGGGGGTGCTGGGCGGCAGCGAGGGTGGGATGTCCCCGAGCGGGGGTGTCTCGGCGGCGAGTGGTGGAACATTCGGTGGCAGGTCGAAGGGCGGCGGGGGCGCAGCGGGGTCTGACGGGGGCGGCAGATCGTCGCCAGGCAGGCGCACGGTTGAGGGGGCCGGACGCACCGGGGCAGGCGGTGGCTGATCGGCAATCCGGGTGCCACAGGACGGACAGAAACGGATACCGGCTTCGATCGTTTGACCACAACTTGGGCAGGTGATGTCACTCATAGATTTGGGGGTAGGCTAAGGCGCAATGCCTGGAGCACGGCGCGATTCTGTTCCTCGGTACCGAACGAGATCCGGATCAGGCCAGGGAGGCCCCAGCCGGCCAGCGGGGTGACGGTAAAGCCATGCTCACGCAGGGCTGAAGTGATCGCTGCATCATCACCAACGGGAACCGCCACAAAATTCGTTTCGCTGGGCAAGGGGTCCAGGCCCATGGCCCGTAGTTCCGCCAGCATCAGGCTACGGCTGGCATTGGCGTGGGCGCGGCTACGGGCGACGTGGTCGTGATCCCCCAGGGCGGCCAGACCAGCGGCCTGGGCTAACAGATTGACATTAAAGGTCGGGCGGGCGCGTTCGAGGTAGGCGATCAGGTCGGGATGGCCGAAGGCATAGCCCAGCCGCAGCCCGGCCAGACCGTGGATCTTGGCAAAGGTACGCAGCAGCAACAGATTGGGTTGGCCGTCACGCAGGCGCGGGAGCAGATCGGGGTAATCGGGACGGGTGGCGAACTCGACATAGGCTTCGTCCATCACCACCAGCACATCGTGGGGAACCTGAGCCAGGAAGGCTTCGACTTCGGCGGCCCCATTGGTGGTTCCGGTCGGATTGTTGGGATTGCAGACAAACACCATACGAGTGCGGGGCGTGATCGCTGCCGCCATCGCTACAAGGTCGTGGGTATAGTTGTGGAGCGGCACCCGCACGGGAATGGCACCGACTTCGAGGGTGCGCAGCAGGTAGCTAATAAACGTCCCGTTAGCCAGGACAACTTCGTCGCCGGTTTCGAGCATCGCCAGACAGAGCAGCAGGATCAGTTCGTCGGAGCCATTGCTACAGGTGACGTGCTGAGGCGTCAGGCCGACCTGATTGGCGAGGGCATGGCGCAAGGTCAGGCTGGCCGCATCGGGGTAGCGGTGCAGATTGGCGAGCAGAGGTTGGAGGGCGGCGATCGCTAGCGGTGACGGGCCAAGTGGATTCTCGTTCGACGAAAGTTTGATCAGTTCGCCGACCGGGCCACTGATCAGCTTGGCGGGCTTGTAGGCGGGTAGACCCAGGATCTGCTCTTTGAAGCGCATAACGACGGTCACTCCTCGTCCGAGGCGGGATCATCCGAGATTGGCAAGGCAAAGGCAAAGGTACTGCCAGCCCCTTCGATACTCTCGACCCAGATCCGGCCGCCGTGCATCTCAACAAATTGGCGACTGAGGTAGAGGCCAAGACCAAGCCCTTCGGCGCGGCGGCTGCGGGCGCGGTAGTAGCGTTGAAAGAGGCGGGCCTGCTGTTCGGGCGGAATGCCGGTACCTTCGTCGGTGACACTGACCACCGCGACCGGGCTGGTAAAGCCAAGCGCTTCGGGGCTATCGGCGGGGTAGCGGCGCAGGTGCAGCGTAATGGTGCCTTCGGGGGGGCCATACTTGACCGCATTGCTGATCAGATTGGTCACAACCTGGCGAATGCGCAGCGTATCACAGGCCACGATCAACTCGTCCTGGACACTATCAAGCATGATGCGCTGGCTGCCCGACGAAGGGCGCTGCTGATCAAGCACCTGACTAGCCAGGCTGACCAGATTAGCACGTTGGAGTTGCAGATCAAGTTGGCCCGCATCAATCCGCGACACATCGAGCAGATTGTCTACCATGCGCAGCATATGGCCGACCTGCTGGGTCAGAATGGTCAGGCCATGCAGATCACGGGGATCGGCTTCGCTGCGTTGCTGTTCGCGGCGGAGCAGCAGATCGGCATAACTGCGCACTGCCGCCAGGGGACTGCGCAGTTCGTGGGCGGCCACCGCCAGGAACTCGTCCTTGGCCCGTTCGACCTTCTGGTTGGCGGTAATATCCCGAAATACCACCACAGCCCCTTCGATCGTATCATCATCGGCGCGGGCCGGGGCACCACTAAAACTCATCACGGTTTCGTCGCCACTGGCCCCGCGCAGGATCAGGCGATAGTCCTGAAACACTTCGCCAGCCAGGGCACGGGCAAAGGGCAGATCGGCCAGTTCGAGCGGGCTACCATCAAGATCACGCATGCGGTAAAAATCGGGCATCGCGGCCAGCGGTTGCTCGAAGGGCAAGGATTCGAGGCGCAGCAGGGTAAGTGCGGCCTCGTTGGCGAGGGTCAGGCGGCCCTGGCCATCACAGAGCAAGACCCCTTCGGCAATCGAGGTTACGACCGTATTGAGCTTGCGGCGCTCGCTGGTACTATCGGCATAGAGCCGCACGTTGGCGATGGCGAAGCCAACCTGGTTGCAGATCGGCATCAGCAGGGCGCGGTCGGCGCGGCGATAGAGCTCGCCATCACCAAACAGAGCCAGCACGCCAGTGACGGTACCACCCGCAAGCAAGGGCAGGTAGGCACAACTGATCAGGCCCGCCTCGATCAAGGGTTGTTCACCCCGTTCTTCGAGCAGCGGGCGCTGCATCGGCTGCCCATAATGCACCACCTCGGCGCATGGGGCCTCGGTGATCGGCAGACTGGCCAGCAGGCGTGCCCCGGCCGGGGGCAGATCGCGTTGGGCGGCCAGATCGAGCCGGTCGTAGGCTGGCTCAAGCAGCAAGAGCGCCCCAGCGCTGCCGGGTACGAGTTCGGTCACCACATCAAGCACACTGCGCACCATATCGGGCAGATCGGTAGCGGTCGAGATCGCCGTAACCACCGCATCGAAGGCCTTGAGCCGGTACTCGCTGCGTTGGGCGGCTGCATACAATTGGGCATTCTTGAGCGCCGAAGCAGCCAGATTGGCAAAGGTCTGGAGCACGGGCATATCAGCGCGTTCGAGCGAACGCCAGGTGGGGCTAAGGCCGGGATCACCGAGGTTGATCAACTCGAGCACGCCAATTGTTTCGCTGCCCACCCGGAGCGGCACGGCAGCAGCGGTGAGGCGGCGGGGCAAGCGTTCACCCAGTTGCGCAAAGATCGGTTCGTTGACCGTGCTCAGTTGATCGGCGGTATCTCGATAACCAAGGGGCGTATCAATAATCTGGGGTTCGCTGCGTTGCAGGGCCAGCCCGGCCAGTCCTTCGCCCGAGCGCAATTGACAGGCCAAGAGGGCCTGTTCGGCGGGTTGATCGAGGGGCAGGCCAAAAGTGGCGATTGGTCGTAAGCGCCCATTATGATCGATCCAGAGAATACCCGCCTGGACTGAGGGGAGTGCCTCGACGAGACGGGGCACCAGATTGCGCTGGATCTCTTGGGGATCGAGCACCGAGACCAGATAGGACGAGAGCTTGAGCAGACTGGTGACTTGCGCGGTCGCGGTTTCGGCAGCCGCCGAAAGGCGCTGCACTGCTGGAACTGCGCCCTCGCGGGCGCGGCGCTCACGTCGCCGACTCTGCTGTCGCTCGGTCATACCCTGTTTCCCGCTACCCATGATCCATCCAGCTACCTGTGCCTAACCCGTGGACTGGTGCAACCACAGGCAGTATAGCAGTTCTTGGGCGAGGTGGTATACGTTCTTTGGCCTAGGATTTACGGCTGATGCAACATCCGCCGTCGGCGGTGGGGGTGGTGCCCAATGGCGTTGCGCGTGGCCACGCCCCAAATGCGTGCTTACACCCGATCGCGAGGTTCGCCACAACCAGGGACGTGCCCAATGGCGTTGCGCGTGGCCGCGCCCCAAATGCGTGCTTACACCAATTACCGTTGGACATACTGCATTACGCAACGCGATATTTGGCGTTGTGATGAACTGCGGCGCAATCCAAAATCCAAAATCTAAAACCCAAAATGGTATTAGGCCCGCGCCCGAGGTTCGCCACGGGCGCGACGTTGGCGCGAGGCCCCTTCGGCCAGACTGGCGAAACGAATGCCCTGGGCCGTAAACGCTTCGATCAGGCCAAAATTGACGGTCTGCTGCACATCCATAAAACGGCGAAAATCGGGTACCAGCACAAAATAGACCAATTCAAAGGTATAGCCAATATCATCGAAGCGTTGCAAATGGGCCCGGTCGAACCGCACCTGTTCATTGGCTTCGACCAGTTCTTGCACCAGCATGGGAATGCGCTGCAACTGATCGAGGGGCGTTTCAAAATCAACCCGAAAGCTAAACACGACTCGCCGCTCGGCCATACGTTGGAAGTTACGAATCCGGCTATTGAGCAGATCGCTGTTCGAGAAGATCAGTTGTTCGCCCGAAATGCTGCGGACGCGGGTCGTCTTGAGGCCAATCTGCTCGACGGTGCCCAATTCGTCGCCAACAATAATAAAATCACCGATCACAAAGGGCTTATCGAGGGCAATCGAAAGCGAGGCAAACAGATCGCCGAGGATATTCTGGACGGCGAGGGCCACAGCGATACCGCCGATACCCAAACTGGCAACCAGGGCCGTAATTTCGACCCCGGGCAGATTGTCGAGGATCAGCAGCAGAATGATCGAGTAGAGGATCATGCGGGCGATGGTGCTTAAGAGGCGGGCCGTGCCTACTCCGGCCGCATTGGTCGCCAGATGTTGTTCGCGGTAGCGATCGGCCCAGCGCCCAATCAGTGCATTGCCCCAGATCCCGACCTGCACCAGGATCACGATCACGCCGAAGGCCCGCACGAACGAGGTCAGGTTGCCGGGCAGACTGAGGACCAGACTCCCAACAAAGAGCGCAATCAAGGTGATCAGTGGCCCCGAAATACTGCGGGCCATCGTGCCCGGCACATCGTCCAGAAAAGTATTGGTGCGCACGGCGATCACCTGGGCCCGACTGGTGGCCAGATGCCGCCAGAGGTTCGCCCCGGCCATCACGCCAATCGTCATCAGTATAGCGATGAGCCAGCGGGTCACCGTATTGCCAAGAAACTCGATCGCGAAGAGATCAGCGGGTGTGAGATCTGTCAGCACGCAAAAACCTCGTTTAGCTCAACCCAACCAGAAACTCACGAATCAGCCGCTGCAAATGGGCGGGCTGATCAAACTGAATGCTATGCCCACTGTCAAGGACAATTTCGGCGCGACAAGTGGGCATCCGGGCGGCCAGGCGCATAAAGTCGCTGCGCAGATTGTTGACTTCGCCGTCGCCATTGACGAGCAGCACAGGGCATTGCACGGCGGCAGCCTGGTCGTAGCAGATATTGCCCCCGGCGGCATGGATCGCCTGAGCGGCAGCGGCCCAGCCTTCGATCTGGCTAGCGAACTGCTCGGCCCCCTGGGTGGTGATGATCTCGTCCCGCCATGCGGCGCGGTCGTCGCCCCAGGCACTGACGGGGAGCCAGCCTTGGGCGGCGGCGGCCATTTCGGTCGAAATGACCCCACTAATGCCCCAGGCGACCACGCCACGGACCAGGTCGGGGCGCAAGGCCGCAAGCAGCACGGCGCTCTCGGAGCCATCGCTAAAGCCGAGCACCACGGCCGGGCCGGGCTGGATCTGATCGAGCAAGGCGGCCATATCAGCAGCGTCACGCTGGTAGAAGTCGGGCGGAAAGCTGCGGGCGGGCGGGCGGCTCTGGCCATAACCACGCAGATCGGGGGCAATCACCCGATGATCGCGGCTCAGATCGTCGAGCAGCGCCCCAAGGTGACTGCGCGCCGTACCCGTAAACCCATGGAGCAGCAAGACGGCCGGGCCGGTGCCCTGATCATGATAGGCAATGGTCGCGCCATCGGCAAGCACAACACGGTGCATAACGATCCTCTACTATAATGGGAGTGGATAAGGCCGCGTCTATTATAGCTGAGATGTCACATCACGACCTACGAGCCATCACCTTGTTAGCCTCGCTCGACGAGGCGACGCTCACCGATACGGCGCGGCGTGCACAGCGTTGCGTCTTTCGGCCTGGTCAGCAGATCCTGAGTGAGGGCGAAGAGCCGCCGGGGCTGTTTCTGGTGCAGCGCGGACGGGTGCGGCTGTCTCGCACGGCACCTGATGGCCGTGAACAGGTGTTAGCGATGATTGGCCCGGGCGAGCATTTCGATCCGGTGGCAATCTTTGATGGCGGCCCTAGCCCAGCCACAGCTCGGGCGATGAGTTCGGTCGAGTGCTTGTTATTGTCGCGCGCCGACATGCTTGCGCTGATCCGACGGCACCCCGATCTGGCGCTGGCCGCCTTGAGTGCAATGGCAGGCGAGTTGCGCGAACTGGTGAGCCTAGTCGAAGATCTGGCCTTCCGTTCGGTACGGGCGCGCATGGCCCGGCAACTGCTGGTCGAGGCGGGGAGCGGCACTGCCGAGTTGACGCAGCAAGAGTTAGCCGAGCGCACGGGCACCGTCCGCGAGATTGCTGGGCGGGCGTTACGACGACTGGCCGAAGAGGGTTTAATCCGGCTGGAGCGGGGGCGCGTGATCGTGCTTGATCCCGCTGGCCTGGCCCGGGTCGTCGAAGAATAACCCGCCGAGGTTAGGCGCTTAATTCAATCACCAGATCAAAGCCGGTACGCAGACTTTGCTCGTCAACCGCAGCAAACGTGGCTTCACCGTGCTCATCGAAGGCTTGGCGCACCGCCTGGAGCCCCGTGGTCAGGGCGACGCGGGCCACTAAGGGTGGGGTCGAGCGGGCGATCAAAGCCCAGCCAGCCCGGTTATAGCAGAGCAGCACCTGCAACTGATAACCAGCCAGTTGCTCTTCGGCCAGAATCTGGGGTTCTTCGAGCCCATAAGCTGGCCCCAACTGGTGGTGCAAATCGAGGAGCGGCACGATCACGGCAGGGCTGAATGCAAATTGGTAATGGGTAACTGTTTCCAATGGGCCTCTTGGGGATGGGCTACCTGTAAAGCTATCGATAAATAGCGTACCACAATTTTTACCGTGATTTAAGATTTTTCGCAAAAGCACCGCAGCAGCATCGGACTCCTTCCTATCAACTGTGAAGTGGTTAGCTAGGACGGATCTTCAGAGTTGGGCCAATACCCCTTGCCATGCCGCATCCACCTGGGTGCGGGTGGTGGCCTGGGTGCCTCCGTTGTCAATCACGACGGTCGCATGGTTCAGGCGGCTTTCCTGGGGGGGTTGGGCCGCGATGCGTTGGCGTGCTTCGGGTTCACTTAGGCCACGGGTTTGCATCATCCGTTCCACCTGCTGGGCTTCGGGGCAGGTGACGACCCAGACCTGGTCGCACTCGTTGATCCAGCCCGACTCGATCAGTTTGATCGCATCAATCACGGCGACCGGGCGGGCCAGGGTGCCCAGGCGGGTTCCATAACCGCCAGCCTGGGCGATCCCATTCAGAAAAGCCCGGATCTCGTTCCGCACAGCCGGATGGACAATCGCTTCGAGTTGGGCCAGGCGGGCCTTATCGTTAAAGACAATCGCACCCAGTTTGCGCCGATCCAGAATGCCCCCAGCCCCAACCACTCCTGGCCCAAAGGCGGCTATGATCTGCTGATAGACGGATGTGCCGGGTTGCTGGAGCTTATGGGTGATGCGGTCAGCGTCAATTGTGCGTGCCCCGAGGGCGGCCAACATGGCCAGGACGGTACTCTTACCACAGGCGATCCCGCCGGTTAAACCAATTAGAAACGGCTTTTTCATCGGTGTGTTGCCTTGTTGTGGTGCGGGAAGGAACACAGAGCCAAGCAAAAAGGGCCGCACTTGCGACCCTTTCGATGGGCACAATCTATTCTAAATCCACATACTCCTGTTTCACGAGTTCGGTCTCATCAATCCCGGCCAGCGCCAACAGTTCGGCCAGCAGCGCGGCCCTGGTCGCGGCGTCGCGGCTGCTCCAGGTGCGCGACTTCATTTCGAAATAGGGGCCGGGATCGGCCGCACTTCCGGCCAGCGTATCGAGATTGATCGCAAAGTCGTGGTCTTTGTAATCGATCCGCCAGCGCTTACGCCGCTTTTCGAGCTCGACAATCCGATCAGGCTGGAAATACTCACGGTAGAAGCGCACCGTATGATCGGCCGGGGCGGTATACCTGGCCCGCGAGAGCACAATTGCCTGCGGGTACTCGCCGCGGCGGGCCTCTTCCATGAGCGTGATCGTATATTTTGGCTCGGGCCGTGCCCCTGGGTCGGTGCGGTGATCTTCACGAATCCGAATCCGTTCCCGGTTCTTGAACAGGAAATAGGTGTCGTACTGGGTGCGCACACTATGTTTGTTGACCAGGACTGCGGGATGGTTGAGGAGTTGCTGGAGCTTAGCTTCGCCATTGGGGCCAAGGCGGGCCTTGACCTGGATCTCGAAGATCTCGGCCTGTTGCACCCCACCGAGGGCGATAATCTTGGCGAGTAGATCGCGTTCACGGCTGGCGAGGAAGGCATTGATGCGCTCGGCAATCGTTTGGGCCTGGGCCAGAATGTTGGTTTCGTCGAGGGTCAGCAGGGTATGATCACGCACCAGCATCCGTCCATCCACCAGCACATCACGCACATCGGCGGCCCGCGCCCCATAGACCAGATGCGAATAGATCGCGTCCGCACTGTAGAGATAGCGCGGCGCACTATGGAGCTTGCCGAGCCCAACCACGGCGATGTCGGCGCGTTTACCCACTTCGAGGCTACCGACCATGCCGTCAAGATGGACAGCGCGGGCACCCCAACAGGTCGCCAGGGCCAGGGCCTCGCGGGCCGGCACCGCCGTGGGATCGCCGCTCACGCCTTTGGGCAACAGCGCCGCCAACTGGATCTCGGTAAACATGTCCTGGTCATCATTCGAGGCCGGGCCATCAGTGCCGAGGCCAGTGCGCACGCCGGCATCAATCAGGCGGCGATAGGGGGCAATCCCGCTGGCGAGTTTCAGGTTGCTGGTGGGGCAGGGCACCGCTCCGGCGCGGGCTTCACGCAGCAAGCGGATATCGTCTTCGGTGGCGTGGGTGCAGTGGGCCGCGATACAGGGCACATCAAACGCCCCGACTCGTTTGGCATAGCGGATCGGCGTGACCTCACGATCGCGAATACTCTCCTCGACCTCACGAGCGGTCTCCGAGAGATGGGTGATCAGCGGGACGCCAAAGCGCCGACAGAGTGCCGAGGCTTCGGCGTAGATCTGGTCGGTGCAGGTGTAGGGCGCGTGGGGAGCGACCGTGGGGATAATGCGTTCGTGGTCGCGCCACTGTTCGATAAAGCGGCGTGCCCGTTCGAGGCCCTCATCAAACGAGGTGGCATCTGGGGTTGCCATACGCATCACGGTCTGACCACAGATCGCCCGCATCCCGGCCTCATCAGCCGCCCGGGCGACCTCTTCCTCGAAATAGTACATATCCACAAAAGTCGTCGTGCCACCGCGCAGCATCTCGGCGCACGACAGCAGGGTGCCGACATAACTGAACTCGGCATCCACAAACTGACTTTCGACCGGGAACATATAGCCAAAGAGCCAGACATCGAGTTGCTGGTCGGCGACCATGCCGCGCAGCAGGCTCATTGGGACGTGGGCGTGCCCGTTGATCAGGCCGGGCATGATCGCACAGCCCTGACAGTCCACGGTTTCGCGGGCCTGGTAGCGTTCAGCGAGTTTGCTGGCGAGACCAACGGCCATGATTTGGCGACCGGTCACGGCTACGGCCCCATCAGGAATGACCCGCCAATCCGCATCCATCGTGACGACGGTGCCACCCGTCAGGAGCAGGTCAACTGTTTCGGGCATAGGGGGGAATTCCTTACTACGAATGATTTAGCCCGTATTATACATGCTTCAACCGGGCTTGCAGGGCCGGAACAAGGGCCGGTGGGTCACTCGTGCCGAAGGTGAGTTCGGGGGTACCGTGCCAGTTAGCGCATTCCTGCAGGGCGGTTGCCAACCCATGCACGAAGGCTTCGTCAAGCACGACGTCGGGTTCAAGGTGGATGGCCTTGACCTCGAAGCAGCCTTGTTGGCGGTGGGCTTTGGGATCGAGGCGTCCGACCAGTCGCCCGTGGTGCAAGATCGGCAGCGTGAAGTAGCCATAGGTGCGCTGCGCCGCCGGAGTGTAAACTTCGATACGATAATGAAAATTGTAGAGTTCAAGGGCGCGTTCGCGATCCCAGACCACCGGATCGAAGGGCGAGAGCAGGGTGGTATGCTGGGGGATGAGCGCTCCGGCAGCCGCCTGTTCGGCCAGATCGCGCTGGCTTGGATGCAGATAGGCGGGCGTATCCCAGCCCACGACCGTGACCGGCAAGAGTTCACCATTGGCAACGAGTTGGTCGAGCAATTGGGGCACGCCAGTTTTTTTGATCCGGAAATAGTCAGCAACCCACCGAGCTGGGGCCATCCCGAGCGCTCGCACTGCTTCGCTGGCATGGCGTTGGCGCACCGCTGCGGCTGATAACGCACGGGACTCATCCCACTCCGGCAAGACCCGTTCCTGCAGATCGTAGACACGCTGGAAGCGTTCGCGGCGGGCGATCATCAAATGGCCCTGGTCAAATAAAAGTTCGAGTGCAGCCTTTTCGGGCTTCCAATCCCACCAGGGGCCGCCGCACGAGGCCCGCCCAAAATCGGCGGAGCGCACCGGGCCGTGTTCACGCACATGGGCCAATACACGATCCAACACCGCAGGATTGTCCCCGATCCAACTGCGCCAATTGCCTTCTGGTTGGCGGGCGGCGAGCATGCGAGCACGGTAGGTGGCAAACGCTTCGATTGGCAAAAAACATGCGGCGTGTGACCAATACTCGAAGATCGCCCCTTCAGCCAACAGTTGATCGAGCCAACTTGGTTGATACGCGCCGAGGCGACTCCAGAGCACCAGATAGGGGCTACGGGCAATCACATGGATGGTATCAATCTGCAGGGCACCCATACGGCGAATCGCGTCCAGCAGATCGGTTTTGTTAGCGGGGGTCGTTGGTGGCTGCAATAAGCCCTGGGCGGCCAGCAACAGGGCACGCACCTGATCAAGCGTGAGGGTCAGCATAGGAACGCCTATCCAACAAATGAAGTCAGTGGCATCATTGGGGCTGCTGGCAGGTAAGGCCTACTTGATGCGCTAATACCTATTGTAGCGGATCAGACAGACGCGGCGCACCCGGCTAGCCATGCTACAATTTTAGAGTGTGCAAGCATCTGAGGCTGCGGCTATCTTGCTCAACGCGAGCTTTGATGTTGGGATGGGCTACGGCCTAATCCAAACGCTAAATGTACTGTTTTATGAGCTTGGCCCATCCCGTTCGCCCCCCACCCCCCCGGCCCCCCTCCTCCTCACGGGGGGGGGAGGGGGAGATCGCCAAATCGTTCATTGTGCTGCGGTTCGGCTCCCCTCCCCCTCAGCGGGGGGAGGGGGGATGGAAGGGGCGCACCGTGCCAACCACGTGAAGCAGTACATCCAAAATGGTAAAAGGGAGTACTAATGACTTGGGAACTGCCAATTGGAGCCCGTCCTCGCCTTGGGGGAACCTTGTTTCGGGTTTGGGCACCGCAAGCCCGTAGCGTCGAAGTGGTTTTGGAACCATCTGGGCGACGGGTGGCGCTTGAACCGGAAGCGGCGGGTTACTTCGCAGGCTTGGTGGCGGGAGTCAAGCCTGGCGCACAGTATTGGTACAGCCTTGATGGGGCCGATCCGCGCCCCGATCCAGCCTCGCGCTTCCAACCCAACGGTGTGCATAGCCCGTCAGCGGTGGTTGATCCGGGCGCCTATCAGTGGCAGACAACCGACTGGCACGGGCGATCCCTCGACGAGTTGGTGATCTACGAGTTGCACGTCGGCACGTTTACGCCCGCAGGCACCTTCGAGAGTGCGATTGCCCGTTTGGCGGATCTGGTGGCGTTGGGGGTGACCGCAATTGAGTTGATGCCGGTCGCTGATTTTCCGGGTGACCGTAATTGGGGCTACGACGGGGTCAATCTGTTTGCCCCATCACGGGCCTATGGCGGGCCAGAGGGGCTGCGCCGCTTGGTGGATGCCGCCCACGGTCATGGGCTGGCGGTTATTTTGGATGTGGTCTACAACCATCTTGGCCCCGATGGCAACTATCTCTGGTCGTATACCCGTGATTATTTTACCGACCGCCACCAGACGCCCTGGGGCGATGCGATCAATGTGGATGGGCCGGATAGTCGCCCGGTACGCGATTTTCTGATTGGCAATGCGCTGTATTGGGCCCACGAGTTCCAGTTTGACGGGCTGCGCCTCGATGCGACCCACGCGATCATTGATGATAGCCCGGTGCATGTGGTGGCCGAACTGGTGGCGACGGTGCGGGCTAGTTTGCCCGCCGCACGCCAGTTTGTGATCATTGCCGAGAATGACGAAAACAATCCTGAATTGGCCCGTCCGCACGATCCGGTTGCGCATCCCCAGCGCTGGGGCCTGAGTGGCCTTTGGTCGGATGATTTTAACCACCAGGTACGGGTCGCGCTGACCGGCGAACGCGAAGGCTATTATGCCAACTATCGGGGCCATGGGGCCGATCTGGCGCAAACGATCAACCAGGGCTGGTTCTTTAACGGCCAGATCAGTCCGGGGAGTGGCAAGCCCCGGGGGGCACCCGCCGCTGATCTGCGCCCGCCCCAGTTTGTGTTTTGTATCCAGAACCACGACCAGGTTGGCAATCGTCCGGTTGGCGATCGGCTGCACCATACAGTGGATCTGGCCGCCTACCGCGCCGGCTCGACCCTCTTGTTGCTCTGCCCACAGACCCCGTTGCTCTGGATGGGCCAGGAATGGGCCGCAACCAGCCCGTTCTTGTATTTTACCGACCACAATGCCGAACTTGGGCGCATGGTGACCGAAGGCCGCCGCCGCGAGTTTGCGGGCTTTAGTGGCTTTCAGACACTTGAGGTGCCCGATCCGCAGGCCGAAACGACCTTTTTGCGCTCGAAATTGGTTTGGGAGGAACGTGAGGCCCCGCCGCACGCCGCGATCCTGGCGTTGTATCGTGATCTGTTGCAGCTGCGAGCGAGCCATCCCGCCCTGCGGCAGCGCGAACGGGGCAGCTACGAGGTCATGGCCCTGACCCAGCGGGCGGTGGTGCTTGAGTATAACGGGCCTGATCAGCCCCGGCTACGGGTGGTCGTGAATCTCGACGGACACTTGAGCTATGGACTTGGGCCTCGAAGCGACAGCGATTGGCGCATCCTGTTAGACAGCGAAGCGGCAGCGTATGGTGGCACTACCCCGGTTGTGATTGAACGCCAGAACCTGGTGCTAAGCGGGCCACAGGCCGTGGTGATCGAGGGGTGATCGTTCTTCCAGTTTGCCGCTCGTGTGGCGGTAAGCACGAAATCCTCGTCCAGGCTCACGCGCGTCAGCGCGTGAGCCTGGACGAGCTACCCTTCACGATCCCCCGCCGCCGCCGCCTCGCGGGCCAGGCGTTCCTGGGCCATGCGCAAGACCGCACAATGTTCGCCATGGACGCTGCAACGCGGGCAGCCGCTGACCATGCGGCGCTCGTGCAGATCGACAATTGCGTTGGCCGAACTCCAGTAGATCTTATCGGCTCCGACCCGCTCGAACAGCCCGGTACGCTTGAACATCTCGAGCACTGCCGGTTGGAGGGCAGTAAAGATGATCTCGCCGCCTCGGGCATGGTGTTCCTCGACAATCTGGATGAGGGCCTGAATGCCCATCGCGTCGACGAGTGGGACGCCGCGCATACTGATGATCAGGGTCTGATAATCGTTGGCGGTTTCGAACGATTCGAGTACGGTAGTCACACTGCCAAAGAAGATCGGGCCAGTCAGATAGTAGACGTGACGTGACCGGTTGCCGGTGTGCCGAAGGGGCGAATCGTGGTCGCCACGCGGGCTGCCCCTACCCCCCAACCGCCGTCCCGATCAATAGGCCCACCCAGGCGCAGAGTAGTCCCAAGATGGGCTGACCGCCAAGATTGAGCAGGGCGGCGCGCCGATCACCCTGCCGCCAAAGTTGGGTCGTCTCGAAGATGAATGACGAGAAGGTGGTATAGGTGGCACAGAAGCCGATCCCAAACAACGCCTGGAGCGAGCCGAGCGGCCAGGCGGGATGGCTGGCCAACAATCCACCAAGCAGACCCAGCAAGAAGCTGCCACTCAGGTTGACCACGAAGGTGCCAAACGGGAACTGACTGCCGCGCCAGGCCTGGATCAGCCTGACGGCATGGTAACGACTGAGCACCCCCAGAATCGCGCCCAAACTTAGCAGCAGGTAGTTCATTGGTTGCGCAGCCGAAACGCAGTGTTGACCAGGGCGCTTCCCAGGAACACTGCGCCAACCCCGCCGATGAGCGAGAGCAACCAGTAGCTGGTGGCCAGCATCAGGGCACCCTGTTCGATCAGATGGACGCTCTCGACACTGACTGACGAAAACGTCGTCAGGCCGCCCAAAAAGCCCGTCGTCACCAACAATTGGATCTCGCGGCGCACCCGGATGCGTTCGAGAAACAGGGTCTGGACAATTCCAATCAGGAAACAGCCCACCAGATTGACCAGCAGGGTGCCAAAGGGTAGACCCAAGGGGGCCAACGGGGCGACGAGACTGGCAAGCATAAACCGACTACTAGCCCCCAGCACGGCCCCTATGGCAAGGGCAAGGTTGGGCCAAGCGTGCAGTGCCATCCTTGTCATTCCGAACGGAGCCGGAGGCGAAGTGAGGAATCTTCACTGATCTGCAGCGAAGACCCCTCGCTGCGCTCGGGGTGACAATGTGGCGGCGCAACCGCACTGGTTTCTTTTGATACCACTGGCCGACGGGCCATAAGATCCTCGGGGTCACAATGGGGCGCAGTGCAATCACCCTGGTTTCGCTCCCCATCACTGGCTGACGAGCCATTATACTCGGAATGACAAGCTTCGTTGTAGGGCTAAAGGCTTCACCCGGCACTGCGCCCGAGCGCACTGAGCAGGGTGGCCCGCCCGATCATGCCAATCAGCCGTTCGTCGGCATCCACTACCGGGAGCCACTTGACCCGTTGGCTCATCATCAGGGCGGTGGCTTCGGCAATCGGCATGCTGGGGGTCACGGTGATCACCGGGCTGGTCATGACTTCGGCCGCTGTCCGTCCTTTGGCTGCCAGTTCCAGGCCCTCGGGGCGTTCGCCGCCACTGAGCCAGGCCGCAAGGCGGCGCAGGGCTCCACCGTGGATGCGGCGGGCGGCGCGACGCAGCACATCACCATCACTGATGATGCCCACCACGCGCCGGTCAGCGTCTACCACGACCACACGACGGTTGGGTGTCGCCAACAATTGGTCGAAGGTTTCGGCCAGTGGTGTGACCGGATGCACAACGGGCACATCGCTAAGCATCAGATCGGCCACTTCGGTGGGCGCTCCGGCGGGGAGCTGGGTTGGGGTGCTGGCCCGCAGTTGGGGGCCTGCGGCAACAGTTTTGAGCAGGTCGGAGCGGCTGACGATGCCGACGAGTTGCCCGAGGGCGTCCACCACGGGTATCCGTTTCAGGTTACGTTCGGCCATGATTGCGGCAGCCTGGGCCAACGGGGTGGTTGCTAGCAGGGTCACGGGGTCAGGGGTCATCAGATCAGCGGCGTGCTGGGGCTGCTGGGCCAGATGTTCCAAACGGGCGGCGCGTTCGTCCTGGGGCAAGAGTTGCTTGATGCGCAGCGGCAGGGTGGTTGCCCCTCGGGCCAGCAGATCGCCATCGGTGATAATGCCGAGCACACGGCGCTGGGGGGTCACCACGGGCAGCGCACGCAGATCACGTTCGATCAGCAGACTGACCAGTTCGGCCAGCGGTGTACCGGGGGTAGCCACCGCTGGATCGTGGCTCATCACATCAGCGACAGTCAGGTGACTGGGAAAGGGGCCAGCCTCACGGGGGGTAGCTTGCACAATTTCGACCGGGGTGATGGTGATCAAGCCCTCGGCAACCATTTCGCGCACGGTGGGCAGAACCGCGGCCACGCGGTCGGCCCGATCAACAAAGGTAATGATCAAGGGGAGTGCGCTGGGCGCATCTACGATCAGGTCGGTGCGCACGATGCCATGCACGCCATAGCCCCCGACGCCACGCATGATCGTGGCCCCGGGGCATCCCGCCGCCCGCAAGGTCTCGAGGATGCGTTGGGCCAACGAGCGCCCTTTGTAGCTATCGCCTTCATCAATGTAGATCCAGACCTGGCGCGCCTGGGCTTGGGTAGGAGCAACCATAACAACCTCGTGGGTGGGCTGAAGCGGCGGTTAATTGGCTTCGTACTGTTCGAAGGCCAAGCCGTAGGTGCGGGCGGGCACATCACCGAGGGCACCGGCGGCACGACCGGTGATCGCCTGCACAATCGCAGCGACATGCTCGTGACAATTTTCGATAAACAGGGTGTAGCGCTGCTGAATGCCTGCGGCGACTGTACCGGCCAGATAGACCCCGGGCACGTTGGACTCCATGGTGGCAGGATCAAAACTCGGTACCCGATTTGGGCCATGCAGGGTGACCCCCAGGCTTTCGAGCAGGCTTTGATCGCCCCGGAAGCCGGTACTAAGCAGCACAAAATCGGTGGGATGTTGGATCGTCGGGCCGGGTTGGGCCTCGCCGTCACAGACTGGTGCCAGTTCGACGTGGGTTGGCGAGATCGCAACCGGCACAGTTGACGGCAAAAACCCAATCGTACCGGCTTCGATCTGGGCCAACAGATCGGGCAAAAGCCAATGTTTGACCCGCCGGTCGTCGAAACTCGCCTGGCGATAGCTTAAGGTGACCTTGGCCCCGGCCCGCCAACAGCGCAACGCGGCCTCGACCGCCGAATTTTTGCCCCCGACGATCAGCACCCGCCGCCGAAAATAGTCATGGGGATCGCGGAAATAGTGGCTGACGTGGGGCAGATCTTCGCCGGGAATCGCCAGCCGATGTGGGTAGTGCATATCGCCAATCGCCAGGACAATCCGGCGGGCCTGATACTGACGCTCGCCACTAAGCGGTGCCGTGGTCAGGGTAAAACTATTGCCCGCCCGCTGAATCGCGATAACAGGTTCGTAACTGTTGATCGGCAGATCGAACTGTTCGACAATCGCCCGCAAATAGGCCAGATACTCTTCGCCGGTAATGCGTTGCTGATGATTATTAGGGATCGGCACGCCAGCCAGCGCCAGGCGCTCGGTGGTACTAAAAAAACTGGTATTGCGCGGCCACCAGGTCATGGTATGCCCAATTTGGCCCGCCTCGAGGTGCAGATAGGTCACACCCAGGCGGCGCAGGGCGACGGCCAATTCTAGACCAAGTGGGCCGGCCCCGATGATCGCAACCTCGTAGGGGGGCGCAGTTGGCTCACGCATCGCTTCTTCCCTCGTTATAGATTCAGGAGATAGTGGTCATGAGACCACGTTGGTGCCCATCATACCACCAATGAGTTGGCATGGCGGCATAGATCTTGCGAAGCTAGAGATCTTGCGAAGCTAGAGATCTTGCGCTTTTCTTGTCTAAGGTCAGTTCATTGGCAACAATTTTGGTGGTAGATGATGAGCGGGCGATCACCGAACTGCTCAGTGATCTGCTGAGTGACGAAGGTCACGTGGTGCTGGTATGCCATGACGGAGCCAGCGCCCTGTTGGCGATTCAGGCTCAGCCCCCTGATCTGCTCATTCTTGATGTGGGCTTGCCCGTCATGACGGGCGACACGGTCTTGCGTACGCTGCGGACGCAGGGTTACGCTGACTTGCCGATCATCATTTCGACGGCGGGCACCAACCCTGATCGCCATCTCGCTGATGGGGCCACGGCCATTTTGGCCAAGCCATTTGCGCTTGATCAGGTCGTAACACTCGTGAATCGCTTGCTGGAACAGCGGGCGGTGGGGCAGCGGCGCTCAGGCTAGGGGCAGCCAGACCGTGAAGGTGCTGCCACGGCCAAGCGTACTGCTGACACTCACCCGTCCGCCGTGCAAGGTGGCGACTTCGCGCACCACATACAGCCCGACGCCAATCCCACTGATATGACGGGCGGTATCAGAGGTGGTACGAAAGAAGCGCTCAAAGAGATAGGTCTGATCTTCGGGCGCGATGCCAATGCCTTCGTCGCGCACCACAAGCGTTGCATACGCCCCATCATCGCAAACCTGAAGTTCAATTGGGCCACCGGCGGGGCTGTATTTGATCGCGTTCTGGAGCAGATTCTGCAAGACCTGGGTCAGGCGCATGGCATCACCATGCACGATCACTGGCTTGGCGGGGCAGCGATAACGCAGCTCATGGCGTTCGAGGGTTGGCTGCAACTCTTCGGCCACCTGACCGACCAGGGCCGCCAGATCGAGGGGGGCGCAGACGAGGGCCAACTGGCCGGTTTCGAGCCGTGATAGGTCGAGCATGGTGCTAATCAATTGGCTCAGCCGTTGCGATTGTTGGACAATCGTATTGATCGCCCGCAGATCCCGACCACTGGTATCGGTGTTCTGGGCCAGGCGGCGCTGCAAGAGTTGGGCCTGACCGAGCAGGGCCGTCAGGGGTGTTTTGAGTTCGTGCGAGGCAATCGACAGGAAGGTGTCACGGGTTTCGACGGCATCCTGGGCATCGCGGTAAAGCCGCGCATTATCGAGGGCCAGGAACATGGCCCGGGCCGCTGCAGCTTCGGCGGTGGCCCGGGCGGCCCGCTCGGCGGCATACAGCCGGGTATTATCAAGCAGCAGCGCCGCCCGATCGGCAATATCGGTCGCCAGCGCAAGCTCTTCGGGGCCATACCGCCGCCCATTGCCTTCGAGAGTCAGGCTCAGCACGCCGAGCAACCCGTGCCGCCCGCGCATCGGCACCAGCAACAGCGAACGGGGCCGCAACGCCGTCAATAAGGCCAGATGCTCGGAATCCAGGGCTACGGTTTCGAGTGCATACCCGACATGACTGAGCAGCACTGGTTCACCGTGACTAAGGAGCGGCGAGCGGGCTGACCAGGGTCGTTCGGCAGGCAACACCTCGGTGAGGGCCGCGAGCATGGGCAGCCGCTGCGGATTGGCGTGCGCCACCGTAACCCGTTGGAGCAGATCAGGCTGTTCGGGCATGATCAGATCGATCACACAGCCATCAGCCAATTCGGGCAGCAGCAGTTGGGCCAGCCGACTCAACAGGGCATGCTCGTCATCACTGACTTCCACGTCAGCATTGATCTGCTCGAACAAGCGCTGGGCCAGCAGGAAGGAGCGATAAGGGCCCCGTGTCGTTGGGGTAAGCATCTGCTCGTGCGGGATAGACATAGGTAGGGTACGCTTTCGGTGCTGGTGCTAGCGCAAATGTGAGGGTGGGATACGCATCAGATCACGATATTTGGCGACAGTACGGCGGGCAATCGGATAACCCTGGGCACCAAGCAGATGAGCTAGCTCGTCATCGCTTAGCGAACGGGTTTCGTTGCTGATCAACTCACGGAGCACATCCTGCACATTGCGGGCGGCCACAAAAAACTCGCTCATCGGGAGCAGGGTGCCATTGGGGAGCAGCGCGGTCTTGTCGGCAGTGGCACGACTGATGGTTGACTCGTGGAGGCTCAGGGCGGCTGCCAATTCGACGCGGGTCATGGGGGCCAGGTGGCGCACGCCGTGACGGAGAAACGCTTCCTGGCGTTCGATGATCGCCTCGCCAATCCGTTGCAGGGTCAGTTCACGCTGGCGCAGGTTGGTCAAAAAGACCCGTGCCCGGGTGATATAAGCTTGCACATGTTCGCGTTCAGCTTCGGGCAGCGTTGCCGCCGAGCGAGCGAGTTGTTGGTAAAGGGGACTGAGGCGCAGCACCCGACGGGGCGAATTGAGCACTTCGGCCACGAATTGACCGTCACGTTCGATCAGGGCCAGATCGGCGGATTGGTAACGGGTGCGCTGGGGCGGGGCCGCTTCGGGCATAGCGGCGAGGGCCGGATAGGGCCAGAGGTGACGCCGAATGAAGGCCCGCGCCTGATCGAGATCAGCGGCGCTGATCTGCAAACTGCGGGCGATCTGGCGGAAACGACCAGTCCCAAGATCATCAAAATGCGCGGCAACGATCGCATGGGCGTGGGGGCAACTCAGGCCCTGGGCCGCCAATTGTTCCAGTTGGGCCAGCATACATTCCTGGGGATTGCGGGTGGCAATCCCGGGCGGACCGAGCTCACGCAGGCGGGCCAAGACCGTCAGCAAGCGTTCACAGGGGATGCCAAGCAATGCGGCTAACTGGGCTGGCTCATCCGCCAGAAACCCACGCTCATCAAGATTGCCTACTAGGGCGAGCGCCAGCAGATGATCCTGCGTGGGCAGGCTGGCATACAGATCGGCCAACAGACTCTCGGCCAGCGACCGTGGTGCAGCAATGCTCAACAGCGGATCACGGGCCTCTTCGGAGGAAGCCGAAACTGTCGCACTGACCGCATCGGCGCTCGCACAGTTGCCACAGATGCCATCACTCACCAGCGTGCCACAACGGGAACAGATACTCTCGTAGCTCTCGATCTCATCGAGGGCCGGATTTTCGCTGAGCTCTTGCTGCACCAATTGCTGCAATCCCAGACTGGGCATCGCCAACAATTGGGCGAGATTGAGTAGGGCTGGCGTTACGCGCATCCCCAACTCGGGCGTCAGCGACATCTCGAACATACATCCACCTTTGCCGAACTCCCGCAACCTTCGCCGTGACGCGGACGCAGCACACTGCATCCCTACAGCCAACCACAACGAGTGCTATGATGATTGTACCGTGCAATCTAGATTGGCAAGAAGCGTGCCAACAGAATCAGTGCTGTTGCAACGTCCGCCTCCGGCGGTGGGGTTTGGGGTGGCTACGCCACCCCAAACCGGTTTTGTGTGCGGTGTGGGGGGGGAGGCGCCCCCACGCACCCCAACCAGGGGGCTGGCCCATGCTGGTGCC
>JBLWKA010000074.1:0-27828 GCA_048381555.1 Oscillochloridaceae bacterium umkhey_bin13 | reverse complement strand
CCCCGCCCGGGGGGCCGCGGCGGGATCCGCCCCAACACCCGCCCCCCCCACCCGCCCAGCGAGCAGCGATTGAACTTGATTGGGTCGGGGGGTAGTGGGGGGGCCAACGCCCGCAGGCAGGCGTGGCCACCGCAGGGATGCTGGGAGAACCATGTTCTCCCACGCCACGCTTTATGAGAGTGCGAAACCCATCACCAGCGCCCTGCCCCCGCGAACTTCATAGGGACGCAGCGTGCTGCTCTGCGGCACAATCCAAAATCCAAAATCTAAAACCCAAAATGGGATTACCCGCGTTCGCCGAAGATCGCCCGCCCGACCCGCACCAGGGTCGCCCCTTCGGCAATCGCCACCTCGAAGTCGTCGGTCATGCCCATCGAGAGTTCGTTCCAACCTGTGGTGGGGTAACGACGGACCAGTTTGTCGCGTAGGGCACGCAGCGCCGCAAAGCTGGGCCGAGCCTGCTCGGGATCATCGCCAAACGGCGCAATCGTCATCAGGCCGCGTACCTCCAGGCTCGGCAGGGCCAGAATCGCCTCGACCGCAGGCAAGAAACTGTCCAGGGCGGCCTGGTTTGTGGTGCCACCGGGTAGCTCAAAGCCATCTTTGCTGGCTTCGCCACTCACATTGACTTGCAGCAAGATCGGCAGGCGCCGTTCTGGCCCAACCTGGCGGGCTAGCACTTCGGCCAGGCGCAGGCTATCTACCGAATGCACCAGATCGAACAGGTCGGCGGCAGGGCGGGCCTTATTGCGTTGCAAGTGCCCAATCAAGTGCCAGCGCGGCCGCCACCCCTGGTTTGCCAGGGCCGGAATTTTACTGGTCGCCTCTTGCACCCGGTTCTCGCCACAGTCAAGCACCCCAGCCTGTAATACCTCGGCGATCAGTTCAGGCGGATGGGTCTTGGTCACGGCCACCAGCGTGATCGTGGCTGGATCACGCCCGGCCTGACGGGCGGCGTGGTTGATGCGTTCACGAACCTGTTGAAGACGTTCGGCAATCATGCTTGACCTGAGCTATCGGCTATCTTACCGCCCACTATCCCGCGGATCCAGTGCGTCGCGCAGCCCGTCACCCACAAAAGTAAAGGCCAGCACCAGTAGCGAGATCATCATCACCGGAAAGAGCAGCATCCATGGCCCCGAACTAAGATTATTGAAGCCGTCGGTCATCATCTGGCCCAGACTGGTGGGGAACGGGTTGTTCGGATCAACCGAGGGTCGCATCCCCACGCCCAGGAAGGTCAAGATCGCCTCCGAGATGATCAGGCCGGGAATGCTAAACGAGATTGCGACGATAATCGGGGCCAGGGTGTTGGGCAGAATATGGCGCGCCAGAATGATCGGAGTCGGCGTGCCCAAGGCTCGCGCTGCTTCGATAAACTCTTTTTCCTTGAGCGAGAGCACTTGACCGCGTACTAGGCGGGCCAACCCGGTCCAACTTACAAAGGCCAGTGCGGCAAAGATCAACAACAAGCCCTGAAAGGCCCGCCCAAACCAGGTATCACGGAAGGCTACCGTCAAGGTGATAATGAACAAAAGATCGGGAAACGAAGCTACAATCTCGGTGATCCGCATCAGCAGATTGTCAATCCAGCCCCCGCGGAACCCGGCCACCAGGCCGATGGTCACCCCCAGCGTCACAATCACCAGTTGCGGGGCGACCCCCACAATCAATGAAACGCGGGTGGCATAGATCAAGCGCGAAAGAATATCGCGGCCATTGGTATCAGTGCCAAGCAGATTTTCGGGGTTTGGCTGGCGCTGGGGATTCCCGGTAACCCAGACCGGCGGGCGCAAACTGTTGCGGGCGGTCTGTTCAACGGGATTCTTGGGGGCCAGTACCGGCGCAAAGATCGCCACCAGGAGATAGCAGCCGACGACAATCAGGCCCAGCACCGCCGCCTTATTACGGCGCAGCCGCCGCCAGGCATCGCCCCACAGACTGCGCGGCTTCGTGCTATTCAGATCAAGATCATTGGCAGTCTTGATGGTTCGGGTGATGGTTGCCATCGGCTTACTCGCTCTAGTTGTAACTGATCCGTGGATCAACCACGCCATAGGTCAGATCTACCAGCAGATTGGCCAGACCCAGGAAGAAGACATAGATCAAGGCCCCGGCCATAATCATTGAATAATCCCGTTTGCCAATTGATTCTACCAGCAATTGACCCATGCCGGGCACCTGGAAGATGATTTCGGTATACAACGTTCCGGTGATCAGGCCCGCCGCCAATGGCCCCATAATCGTAATCACGGGCAACATAGCATTCTTCAGCATGTGACGCCAGATCACAACCTGATCGCTCAAACCTTTGGCCTGGGCCGTACGCACATAATCTTGACGTTTGACTTCGAGCACGCTCGAACGGGTCAGGCGCGTGATGAAGCCGAGCGAGGTTGAACCAAGTGCAATTGTGGGCAGAATCCAGGGCCGGATCGGATCATTCCAATCAGGCAAGACCGTGAACCAACGCAAGCCCGAGGCAAAAATAAGCACAAGCAGAAACCCGACAATTAAGGTCGATAGCGAGACAAAGAAGGTTGCAAACAGCAGCACCGCATAGTCAATCATGGTGTTCTGTTTGAGCGCCGCCAGCACCCCTAACGGCACGCCGATCAGCACCGCAAAGAGCAGCGCCTGGATTCCCAGCCGCGCCGAATAGTAGAAGCGGCTCGGCTTACCCGAACGCTCCTCAAACAACTCTTGCTGTACCGTCCGTGCCCCCCGCGAGGTGTACGTCGGCCCAAAGTTGCCCCCGATTGCCCCCCACACAAGCGTACTTTCCCCAGTACGCGGATTGGTGGCCACATCGAAGAACATGTAACGGGTAAACTGACGCCAGAAGGGCAAATCCATGCCAAACTTCTCGCGTAAGACCGCCTCGACCCGCGGCGACATCTGGCGACGCGTAGGATCTGTATCGAACGGCCCGCCCGGCGTCGCCTTCGCAATCGCAAAGGTCAACAGCCCAACCACCAGTAGCACCGGTATCTGCCAGAGAATGCGACGAATGATATAGGCGGTCATAGACTGTCCTTGGGCGTAGTTGGGGACACAGCACGCTGCGTTCCTACAAACGGTCACGGTGGGGTCTGGGCGAGACGAGACCGTGGTTGCACCAATTGTGTACGGCAGGTAGGTCGGAACATTGGTGAGTTACCAGGGCGTGCGGCAGGTGGGTCAGTGGTGAAGAGCGAAACCAGTGTGCGTGCGCTGCCCCATTGTCACCTCGAGCGTTAGCGAGGGGTCTTCGCTGCCGATCAGTGCAGATTCCTCACTGCGCCTGCGGCTCCGTTCGGAATGACAGTGAGGCGCTGCGCTCCGTTCGACGTGCCCATGGTGTTTGTTTCTTAGGAGTGGCGTGCGGCAGGAGGGCCAGGAGATCGGTGCAGCGCGTGCGGCAGGAGGGCCAGGAGATCGGTGCAGCGCGTGCGGCAGGAGGGCCAGGAGATCGGTGCAGCGTGTGCGGCAGGAGGGCCAGGAGATCGGTGCAGCGCGTGCGGCGCGTGCGGCAGGAGGGCCTGGGAGCACATGGTGCTCCCAGAACCCCGCTGAGGGAACGAGCGTTTACGCTCGTTCCCTCAGCCTTATGGCCTCACATCCACATTCGGCAGATTGAAGAAGCCAAGCCAGTAGTCAATCGGCGTGATCGTATCTTCGCTCACGCCCTGGATGTAGGGCTTAACCAGCACCGGGCCGCCATCATTGCGCGTGAAGGCCACCGGCGCATCAAAGACCAGGATCTCCTGGGCCTGGGCATACAACTCGGCCCGTTTGACCGGATCCTGCTCAATATCAGCCGCCCGTACCAGCGTGTCGAATTCAGGATTCGAGTAGCCTACCCGGGTGCTGAGCAGGCCATTGGTCTGGAAGAGCGAAATCCAGTTTTGGGGATCGGGATAGTCGGCGCACCAGCCCAACGAGAACATCTGGGGCGGGTTGTCCTTGGTGACGGCCGAGAAGGCGGTGGGGTCAATCGGATCCAGAATTGCATCAATCCCCAGATTGGTCTTGAGTTGGCTGGCAACCCATTCGAAACGGGCATTGTTGCGCGCACTCGCCGAATAGGTCAGCTTGATCTCGGGCAGATTCTCGATACTGCCATAGCTCGACTCGGCAATCGTCGCTTTAGCCGCCTCGGCATCAAATTCCCAGAGCCGCAATTCGGGCTGGAAGCCGGGGAACCCAGGTGGAATAAAGCTATAGGCGACACTACCCAGCCCGCCAAAGATGTCGCGGTTCCAGGCTTCGCGGTCGAAGGCCTGAGCAAAAGCCTGGCGCACCTTGATATCCTCGAAGGGGGCTTTGGTCGTATTGAAGCCGAAGTAGAACGTACACGACCCCGAGGTATTGACGATCTCTTGGCTGAGTACCGGGTCGGTCTCGATCGCAGCAAGATCTTCAGGCGAGACCCCAAGGATGTCGAGTTCGTCGTTCAGGTAGGCCTGGAACGCGACCTGGCCTTCCGAGATCATGTAGTACTCGACGCGATCGAGCTTCACGGGTCCAAGTGGGCCAACATAGGTTGGGTTGCGCTCCCAGATCGCCCGATTGCCGTGGTCCCATTCTTTCAGGATAAACGGCCCGTTGCCGATATAGTTTTCGGCATCGTACCACCAGTCCTCACCCTTCGCGACATCCTCTTCGCGGGTGGGGGCACCAATCCAGAGCGCGGCCATGCTTAGGAAGTAGGGGGCCGGGGCGGTCAGTTCAATTTCGAGCGTCAAGTCATCAATAGCCTTGACCCCAAACTCGGCCAGCAAAGCCTCCTGATCGCGGGCCATGGCCTCTTCCATCGCCAGGCCTTCACAGGCGACCGCCGAATATTCGCTGTAGCCCTTGATGATGCCACAGGGCAGCGACTGATATTCGCCAGCGGTTTCGGGATCAGCCAACCGTCGCCAGGCATACTCGAAGTTGTAGGCCGTCACTGGCGTGCCATCCGAATACTGACCATCGGGGCGCAGCTTGAAGGTGTACTTCAGCCCATCAGTCGAAGCCTCAACACTTTCGGCCGCCCCAGGCACCGGGTTCATGTCGCCATCGAAGCTCATCAGGGCCTGGTAGGCCATCATAATGAACTGGATCTCGACCACGAAGCTGGACTTCTGCGGATCAACATTATCCGGTTCGCTGCCGGTATTCAGGCGCAACACCCCCGGAATAGCCCCACTTGTGATGGGCTGGGCCGGAGCTGGGGCCGCAGTGGCCGCGTCGCCTACCGGGGCACTGGTGGCATCGGTTGCGGCTGCCGGAGCCGTAGTCGGCTGGGCTGCCGGGGCCGAAGGCGTCCCCCCACAGGCCGCCAGCAGCGGTACGAGCAGCATCAAAATCATGATCACCGCAGGGGTGCGGTACCAGGTTTTACGTCCCATTGGGTTCGCCTCCTTACACATAGAGCATCTGTTACGATCAATCATATCGATCCCGTCGTTTGGTTCGCACCCTGAGCGGGTGCTTGCATGCGGCCAAGCTGACTGCTCACGTGATGATCGACCACCTCCCTTGGCAAATCCCAAACTACTCAGGGTTGGGCAGCAACAACAGTACAGCGCCGCCAGAGACGACGAGTTGGGAACAATGGAATGAGCGCAGTTATAGCGTGAGGGAAGCGTCACCGCACGAGGAGCACAGCATTGTGCCAAGCAACAGCTAGTTTTGCAAACCAGTGCGAATTATGGGGATACGCTAAGGAGTTATATCACTCCCAGAGGTGGGAGGATCCTACCATGGCATGGGGTGCATGTCAATGGATCGATCAGGGTCGGGGGGGGGGGGGGGGGCGGCGCCCCCCCCCCCCCCCCCCGGTGCCCCCCCCCCCCCACACCCGAACCCCCCAACAAAAACACACCCACACCCCCCCCCCGCGCACACTGTCTACGCCCCCCCCCCCCCCCCCCCCCCCCGACCCTGATCTTAGACGAGAATCGTAAGTACTGCCACCACAAAGAAGATCTGCAACCCTGCGCTCGCCAGTTGCAATAGTTGAGCACCGGCCCGCTCGCGCCCGTACAGTGTCATCCCTAACCCAAGATTGAGCAGTCCTACCATCAGGGCGGCCAGAGGCAAAAAGAGGATCTGGTGCCGCGGCGTGGCAAGCATGACCTCACCGACTGCATCAGCCCGCAACTCAATCACTGGTGGTAGGCCGGGGTAACTGAATGCCAACCAGCCGAGCAGGATCAAGTTCAGGCAGACGGCCACTAGCAGGGCCATGCGTACGACCCGGTCGTGCCAGAAGGCATAGAAGAAGGCGCGCCCCGTTTCGACCCCGGCACTGAGTTGCTGGATCGGTCCGAGACGGCGACGCTGCTCGAGCTCTTGCACAAAGGCATCAGTTTCGAGCGGGGCAATCGCATAGGCGTCGGTTGTGGTATTGATAATCAGGGCCTGGGCTGGGGCCAGCGTGCTAAACCGATGCAGCGTGCGCCCCTCAGGGAGGGCATACTGACCGTGGAAGTAGCCAATCTGGGCCAGGGGCGGGCCAGCCGCTGCCGGATCACTCAGGCCACTCTCGATACTCGTAATCGTCTGAATGGGCACAATCGCCCGATTGCCGAGCCAATGAATATACAGCCCATTACGATCCATGGCATAGCTCAGACTCAGGGCTGCGGCGACCCGATAGATCAGATAGCCAGCGACGCTCAGCGCCGCCATGCCTGCCAGGCTCCGCAAAAACAGTTCCCCGTTGATTGGCCAGGTCTCGGGCGGGCCTAGCAGGCTTTGCCCAACCGGGATTAGCAGCGCGAGCGCGGCAATGAAAGCCAGAGCCATGATTGCCGCGCTCATCCAGACCCGGTTCGTCAATTGTGGTTTCCAGCGTCGCATCGGGTGCTACGGTACCGCCGTTGGCTCGGGTGCCGGAGTGGGTTCCGGGATCGCCGTCGGTGGTCCGGGTTGGAAGGTGGGGATCGGGGTTGGCACAGCGACGGTCGGCTCGGCACTCGGGGTTGGGGTGACGGCCGGGAAGCGCTCGCTGCTGACCGCGCTACGCTGCTCGGCTAGCCAGCCATCAAGGGCTGCGGTACGGACCGTGCGCAACTGGTCATCGCGGCTGGGAATAGTGCGGGTGATCACCTCGATCACATGCCAGCCGAAGATCGTGCGGATCGGGGCGCTGATCACACCCTCTTCGAGCGTAAAGGCGGCCTCGACCAGTTCCGGCGGATAGGTAACACCCGCAAAACTGTTTCCGCCCCGATCAAACGAACCCAGGTTGCCACCCTGTTCAGCCGAACCAGGATCATCCGACTCGGCGGCGGCGACTTCGGCAAAATCAGCCCCGGCCTGCAAGGTTGCGGCCACCTGCTCGGCCCGTGGCAGGGCTGCCGCGAAGGCGGCATCACGCTGTTCCTGGGTCGCATCAGCGGGCTGATCAACGGCAATCAGCACCTGACGCGCCTCGATCCGTTCCGGCTCGCTGCTGGCCACAAAACCGTCATCGGGTACCAGGCGCGCCTGCACCTCACGGTTCAGTACCTGCTCGCCAAACTGCACATTCAGCGCCGTGCGGAAGTCCTCCCGGGTCAGGTTAGGACTGTCGCCTGTGGCAAGCAGTTCAAACTCATAGAGCCGGAAGATCTCATTGATGACCTGATCCACCTGGCCTGGCGCATCGGCTGGCCCGGGGGTTGGAATGGGGGTGCTGGTGGGCAGCGGGGTTGCCGTGGGGGCCGCTGGATCAGCCGTTGTCTCAGGGGCCAGCGGTGTTTCAGGGGCATTCGGATCGGCAGCGGTCGTAATAAACAGCGGCCCAAGCTCTTGGGCAATTGCCTGATTGATCGCATCCTGGCTCACCGTAAGGCCAAGATTCGCGGCTCCCCGCTGTTTGATCGTGCGGGTCTCCCACTGGCCCAGCACAAACTCGTCTACGGCGGCACTGCGGATCTGCGCCACCTGGCGATTGATCGCCGGGCTTTGACCCTGGAACTGCTGGGCAAACTCGGGACTACCCCCAAATAGGGCGAGTAGTTGGAAGTTCTGGACAATCTGGCCGGCATAGGCGGTGCGCCGCTCGGCCCAATAGTCTTGCCGAGTCAAGGTGGTATCGCCAACGCGGGCGACCGGGCGGCTCGGCAACCAGACCTGCTCATAGATCAGGCCACCCAGTACCACCAGCAGGGCCAGACCAATTGCAATCCCGGTAATCGTCAACACCAGGCGTTGCTGGCGTTCTTCGCGCAATTTCCGGGCGGCAACACGGCGCGAACCAGCCCCACCTGCGGCCTGGGCAGGCGAACTCGACGGCGTATCGGAAGTGGTTCGAGCGCTCTGAGGCGCTTTTGGTTTCTCTGCCATAACCAAGCGCAAGCTGAAACGGCAAGGGTGGTCAGGGGGCCAGCATGGTGGTGGCCCGGGGCGACCTTGCCCTGCCAGACGAGAAGCGACACATCAGGTACGATGAGGGGCACAGGGCTTAGAACGGAATATCCTCATCGCCAATATCACGTTGGGGTGGTGGTACACTGCGGGAAGGGCGTGGTAGATCACGCGGCGGCTGCGCGGTATCGGGTTCATGCGGTGGACGCTGCTCACGACCCTCAAGGATGATCAGATCATTGGCGATCACTTCAGTCTTGTAGCGCGTCTGCCCACTCTGTTGATCATCCCAGGCCCGTGTCTGCAAACGGCCCTCGATATAAACCCGCATCCCTTTGACCAGATCCTGTTGACAGACCTTGGCCAACTTGTTCCAGGCTACCACACTAAACCACTCCGTCTCATCGCGTGATTCGCCCTGGCTATCCCGCCATTGGCGGCCCACCGCAAGCCGAAACGAAGTAACTGGTGTTCCTGACGAGGTATAACGGAGCTCGGGGTCTACCCCTAGACGCCCGATCAGCATCACTTTGTTCAGATCGCGTGCCATCGCTCCTCACCTCGTGCGTAGACACCAGGCGCGGGAACCAAACCCGTCGCAGTGATGCCGTCGGTGGTGAACGCTACGGCTCCCGTTGCGCACACCACCTGATCCGTGAGCCAGCGCATCAACTCTTGGCTGATTACGCCTCGGCCTTCTCTGCAACTACCTCGGTGGTGGCCTCACTGCGCTCGCCACCCTTCTGCTCAACCAACGTGATCAAATGGCGCAGGATCGTATCGGTCAGTTTGATCGTACGCTCCAATTCGATCACCTTGGCCGCACTCAGTGTGAAGTTCATCAGGACGTAGTAGCCTTCACTGAAGCTACGGCGACTGGCTTCACCACTGACATATTCGCGGATCGGATAGGCCAGTTTGCGGCGGCCCCACGGTGCACTCTGGCTCGTGCCAGTCACATTGCCGCCGTTGTCCTCGATCACCGTCCGCATTCGCTCAACAAGCGCGGCCACACCCTCCTCATTGGCACTGAGGGGGCTGATAATAAAGACCATCTCGTAGTCACGACGACGCTCGCGCACGCAGTCCTCCTCTGGTGATGTCCCGCTCGTCTGCCAACCTGGTGGCGCGTCCCGGGTGGTGCGGCGGAACCGAAAGAAATCAGGGCCTTCACCGGTTAGTGAAGCGCCCGGTTCATACCAAAGCGGGATTATAGCACGCTTCCCCTGACGGTGCAACGTTCCCGATCTATGTTACAATAGAATGTTACCCGAGAATTTTGGCGTTCTAATGCCCTAATACCTGATCATATTCGGCTTGATCAGGCTGATGAACCCTAACTGCAACCCATGCTCAGGAGGATAGTGATGACCCAGATGACAGCGCGTCCGTTTGCCCTGCTTGATCAGCAGCAGTATGCCAATCTGTTTACCTTCCGCAAGAATGGCGATGCCATCAAAACCCCGGTCTGGTTCGCCGAGCAGGGCGACCGACTCTATATCATGACCACCATGGATTCGGGCAAGGTCAAGCGGATTCGCAACAATGGTCATGTGCTGATCGGCCCTTCGGATCGGGCCGGCAATCCCAAAGGGCCAACCATTGCCGCGCAGGCGCGCCTGCTTGCCCCCACTGAGGCCGCAATGGCGAGTGCGGCCCTTGATCGCAAATATGGCCTGATGAAGGCCGTCTTCGATTTCTTCGGTACCCTGCGGGGCATGGATCGGGCCTGGATCGAAGTTAGCCCCGCCGCCAAGCCAATGGATGCGTAGGAATGTGTAGGGCCGCAGCACGCTGCGGCCCTACACATTCCTACGCCTTGCCCTCTCGCAAGGCCCGATCCACCATTGCCCACTCTTCGAGCGTGACCGTTTCGGCGCGACGTTGCGGATCGATACCGGCGGCGGCCAGCGCCGCCAGGGCCACGTCGCGTTCGACGGGTTGGCCCAGCGCGGCTAAGCCCTTGGGCAAGGCGTTGCCCAGTTGTTTGCGGGCCTGCAAAAAGCCCGCTTTGATCACCCGAAACAGCCCGTCCAGGTTGTCAACCTGCACCGCCAATTGCGGCCGCCGCCGTAGTTGGATGATGGCCGAGTCGACTGCCGGGGCGGGCAAAAAGCTGGCGGCCGGTACCCGCTGAATGATCATCGGTTCGGCATAGATCTGCACCGAATGGGCCAGCACACTTAGGTCGCCAGCCTGGGCCACGATCCGCTGTGCCACCTCCCACTGCACCAGCAGCACACTCAGATCGGGGGGCTGCGAGGCACTCAAGAAGTGGCGCAAGACCGCTGAGGTGATCGCGTAGGGCAGGTTGGCCACCAGTTTGTAGCTGGTCGGTGGTGGATCGAGAGTCGGCGGCAGGGCGGCGAACAAGGCATCGGGCGTGATCCGCAAGACATCCGCCGTCATGATCGTGAGTGGGGCCTGGGCAAACTCGTTGTGCAAACGGGCTGCTAAGCGCCGATCCAACTCGACCGCAAGCGTATGGCGGGCACGCTGGGTCAATTCCCAGGTCAACACGCCCAGGCCCGGCCCGACCTCGACCACCACGTCGCTTGGTTCAAGCTGGGCCGCCGCCACAATCGCCGCCAGCGCCGCCTGATCAAGCAGAAAGTTCTGCCCCATGGCCCGGGTTGGCCGCAATTCAAGCGCCCGCAACGCGGCCCGAATGCGCTGAGGATCGAGGTAGGGGTTGCTCACTGCTCGATTGGAACCACAATCGTCACTTTGGTGCCCTGCCCGACCGCCGACTCGATCGTGGCATTGCCACCAACTAGCCGCGCCCGCTCATCAATATTGAGCAGCCCAAACGAGCCGCGTTTTTCGTACGAGCGCAAGACTTCTTGCAGATCAAACCCGAGCCCGTTGTCTTTGACGACGGTGTGCAGCATCTTGCCTTCGCGGGTCAAGGTCACCCGAATCTCCTGGGCACGGGCATGCTTGAGCGCATTGTTGACCGCTTCTTGAATAATATTGAAGAGCGTGCCTTCGGTTTTCGTCTCCAGATGCACGTCTTCCATGCCCTCGGCTTCAAGCACAATCGCCGTGCCGGCATTATTGCCCTTAAAGCGCTCTAGGTACTGTTCGAGCGTTACCCGCAGCCCCTGCGTTTCGAGCACCAGCGGACGCAGTTCAAAGAGCATCGTGCGCACTTCGTAGGTCGTCCGTTTGGCTAGCGCACTCATTTTATCGAGCTCTTCGATCACCCGGGAGGGATCACGTTCGAGGAGCCGTTTCACAAACTCGATGTTCATGGTCAGGGCGGCCAGGGCCTGGGCCGGGCCATCGTGCAGGTCGCGGGCCAACTGGTGGCGTACCACTTCTTCTTTCGAGATCAGCTTGTTGCGCTCTTCTTTAAGATCGAAGATCAGCTGGGCGTTGTGCAGCGCGATAATCGCATAGTTGGCGAGTGCGGTCAGGTTTTCGATCTGTTGCGGGGTAAACGAACTGTTGGCATCACTTGCAACTACCATCAGGCCGTAGGTGCGCAGGGTGGCACGCAGGGGGATCAAACACGCGCTGCGACTGGCCTGCAAACTCTCGAAGCCCTGCAGGTCTGGATCGTGGGCCGGATTGGCAAGCACCTGTGCCTCGCCGCCGCGCAGCGCGGTAGCTAAACCATGGGCCACGGTGATCCGGCGGGTCTGGTCGGCAATCGAGAGCGATTCGCTCGCGGCAACATACAGTTCATCAGGTTGCCCCGACGAGAGCAAGACGAACCCGGTGTTGTAGGGTACCAGTTTGCGGCTTTCGTGGAGAGTTGCCTCGAGCACCTGGCGGTAGTCTACCGTGGTCGAGAGGGTATAGGCCACTTCGTAGAGCGAGCGCATCTGGTCGCGGTAGGCCCGCGCATCGTTTAGGGCCTGTTCGGCATCCTGGCGGGCAGCGATCACATTGGCCCGGTTGGTCTCGCTCCAACGCTCAGCCAGCACACTCGTCACCCAGGGCAAAAACGACAGGGTCACACCACGCAGACCAACCGCCATATAATCCAGGGGCTGCAACTCGATTTCGGGCACAATGATCCGGCGCCACGCCAGAAAGGCCGTAATGTAAAAGACCGACGCCACCACCCCCGAACCCAGGCTCATACCGGGGGACTGGCGCACGGCAGCATAGATCAATGGCGGCAGATAGAGCGGGAAGAAGATCACCGTCGCTTCGCCGCCAAAAAAGGTCATCAGCGAAATAAACGCCAGGTCGGCTAGATAGCTTTGCCCCAGAAACGGCGCAACCTGAGGAATAAACGCAATCAGGCTTGCCAGCAGGGTAAAGCCTGTATAGGCCCACAGAATAATCGTAAGCGGGTGACTTTCACGACTGATCGGCCAGAGCGGCTCTTCGGTCAGAAAGAGCGTCACTGCGAACAGCAGCATGATCATAACCCAGCGCGCGAACGCATAGAAACGCTCGCCCCCCAGGATCTTCCAGCGGCTGATCCGTGGCTCAGCTACGGCAGGTGGGTTAGGTGCAGTGGTAGTTGCCTTCACAGAAACTTATGCATGTTGGGAAATATCATTCCCTGATCACCAATATCAATCACCGCGACCCGGCGAACCATTCAGGCTTGGGGCTTCACCTAGGGTCAGGTAGGGTTATGGACAACGGGGGAACCCAGTTCCCCCGTTGTCTTCAGCAACGGCGTGCAGGGTGCAGACCTAGAGGGTCTTCAAGGTCTCGATTGTCCCGCGCACTGCATCAGCCGACTTCTTCAGCAACGCCAGCTCATCTTCGTTCAGCGGCAGTTCGATGATCTTCTCGATCCCACCGGCCCCAAGGATGACCGGCACGCCGAAATAGATATCGTTCAGGCCATACTGGCCGGTCAGATAGGCCGCGACCGGAATGACCCGCTTCTTATCCTTCAACACGGCCTCGACCATCTGGGCCGTTGCGGCGGCGGGCGCATAGTAAGCACTGCCCGTCTTGAGCAGATTGACAATCTCGCCGCCACCCTTGCGAGCCCGATCCACAATTGCGGCCAGCCGCTCAGGCCCGATGAACTCGGTCACGGGAATGCCACCAATCGTCGAGAAGCGCGGTAGCGGCACCATCTCGTCGCCGTGGCCGCCCATCAACATGGCCTGAATATCTTCGACACTGACCCCGGTCTCCATCGCAATGAAGGTGCGGTAACGGGCACTATCAAGCACCCCGGCCTGACCCATCACCCGCTCTTTGGGGAAGCCGCTGGCTTCGGCGGCCACATAAGTCATGGCATCAAGCGGATTGTTGACCATAATAATGACCGCATTGGGCGAGAGCGGCGCGGCCTGGCTGATGCAACTGCGGGTAATATCGGCATTGACTTTGATCAGATCTTCGCGGCTCATGCCGGGCTTGCGGGGTGCCCCCGACGTGACCACAATCACATCAGAGTTGGCGGTGTCAGCGTAATCATTGGTGCCGATGATCCGGGCATCAAACCCCATAATCGGCGCAGCCTCGTACAGATCCAGCCCCTTGCCCTGGGGAATGCCCTCGACAATATCTACCAGGACAATGTCGCCCAATTCGGCAGCCGCACACCAATGAGCAGTTGTGGACCCGACGAAACCGGAACCGATGATACTAATCTTCTTGCGCATGCAGCCTCCTCATGCTTATCTCTTCACTGAGCCAGCAAGGTTGATTTCGAACAGCCAAACACGCCTCAGCCGGTTGCTGTTCGGAGGCATTGTAGCATACGCACTGCGGCTCTACCGCTTGATGCGCGTTGATGCTTCTCAACTGAGCTTGAGTCGCACGCGGGTGCCCGCAACATCCTAGCGTCGTGCAAAATTACGGGCCGCATTGCGAATGCGTTCGAGGGCGGTTTGCAGATCGTTTGGCAAGGGCGAGTTAAACTCGCGCCAGGTTCCATCAGTGGGATGTTGAAAGCCCAGCCGATGGGCATGCAAGAACTGGCGGGTCAGGCCAAAACTTGGGCGTTGGCGTCGCCCCCCATAAAGCGGATCGCCCACAATCGGGCGGCTGCGGTGCAACATATGCACCCGAATCTGATGGGTTCGGCCTGTCTCTAGGCGTACATCAAGCAAGCTATAGTCACCGAGTTCTTCGCGCACCTGGTAGTAGGTACGGGCCTCGCGGGCGGTAGCCCCACTCGTGACCGTCATGCGTAACCGGTCAGCGGGATGGCGGCCAATCGGTGCATCAATCAGCCCTTCTGGTTCCTTAAACCGCCCCTCGACGACCGTCAAATAGACCTTCAACATCGTACGTGCCCGCTGCTGGGCGGTCAGGGCTTGCATAGCCTGGTCGTTGCGGGCCACCACCAGCAACCCCGATGTCCCCTGATCAAGACGGTGGACAATGCCGGGGCGCACCCCACCATTGATCTGCATCTCGGGGTAGCAGGCCAGCAGCGCATTTGCCAGCGTGCCCCCGCTATGGCCAGGCGCAGGATGCACCACCATGCCAGCGGGCTTATCTACCACCACCACATCAGCATCTTCATAGACCACCACCAGCGGAATGGCCTCGGGTTGCAGTTGGGTCGGTTGGGGGGGCGGCACCTGCACGAGGATGCGCTCACCGCCGCGCAGACTCAGGCTCGGTCGCACCATCCGTCCATCTACGGTGACCCGTCCTTCATCAATCAGTTGCTGGGCATACGAACGCGACAGATCGGCCACCGCATCGGCCACAAAACGATCCAGCCGCACCCCGCCATGCTCAGGGGGAACAAACAGTTCTATCGTATCGGGTTCGATCATAACGTACGGTGATGCCCTGCCGATCCCCTATAGATTGCAGGGCGCAGTCTTTTAGTCCACATCCCTACTTAACAACTCGCGTAACAACCCATCATCACGGGGCATGGGGCGGGGCGCGGGTTGCGGCTCGTCGCCGACAAAAATCAGATACGCTGCCAGCAGGGTGACGCCGGTGGTGATCGCGCTATCGGCGACATTAAAAACCGGCCACCAACCAACACTAATGAAGTCTACCACGTAACTCAGGCGCAGCCGGTCAGTAATATTGCCGAAGGCCCCACCGAGCACCAGGCCCATGGCGATTTGCACCAGGCGCACCTGGTGGGGCAAATACCGCCCATAAGCATAGATCGCGCCAATCGTGATCAAGATCGACGTGGTCGTAAACAGGATGGGCATGCCCTGAAACAGCCCGAAGGCAACACCATCATTGCGGGTATAGATCAGCCGGAGCCAATCATCCACCACGATGAGCGTGCGCTGAAACGGTTCGGGGCCAAGGGTGGCCACCGCCCAGGCTTTCGTCCACTGATCGGCCACATACACGATCAGGCCAAGGATGATCGGGATGCGCCAGGAGGGCAAGGTAGGCTGTTCCGCGCCACTCATTGCGGCCTCACCGGGGTCTGGCTGGGCTGATCATCGTCCGCAGGCTGGGCGAGCAACTCCTCACGCAGAAATAGCAGGATCAGTAAGGTGGCTCCAACCGTCAAGGCACTATCGGCCAGATTAAAGATCGGGAACCAACCCACGCTGATGAAATCCACCACATACCCCAGCCGGATACGGTCAATCAGGTTGCCTAGCCCCCCGCCAACAATCAACCCCATAATAAGTTGCACGATCGGACGATGGTTTGGCAACTGGGTCGCATAAAAGATCAGGGCGCCCGTGATAATCACAATCGCCAACCCGGTTAACAGTTCGGGGTGGCCCTGGAGCATACTAAAGGCGATGCCTGTATTGTGGGCATACGCGATCCGCACCTGGTCACCCAGCACCGGAATAAACTGGGTCAGGGGGATTGGCCCAAGGGTGTTCACCACCCAGGCTTTGCTGAGTTGATCAAGCAAAACCACCCCGCCCGCAACTGCAGCCGGTACCCCCCAGATGCGCCAGCGATCATTACGCATAGTTTCGTTCCTTATGAATGATGATGGTATAGCTTGATAGATCGACTGCCGCTATCAGGTAGTATCATTATAGCCTAGACCCGATGGGAAAAAAGTGCAAATCGCAATCCCGTGACGATTGATGAGTGGTTCGGGAGCGTGAGCGGGCACAAAAGGGAAGCCACAACGTTCGTAGGGCGGTTTTACCCCCTATGAGCGTTGTGGCTTCCCTTTACAGAAAGCGCAGCACCAATCGTCGTACGTTAGCGTTCGGCGAGCAGCATGGCGATATAGCTATAGGTCGCACGGCGGGCCTGGGGGTGCAATTGCCGCCACAGCGCGATCAACTGGGCTTCGTCGTGGTTCAGGGCAGGGGTTGCCATACTAGGTACACTCGGGGTGACTACCGGTTCGGCAGACGCAGCGACAGGCACCGCATTTGCAGGGCCATCTTGCAGTGGCACCGTGATCGTATGCTCAAGCTCAGGTTCGGCGGGCGTTGCTGCAGGCGGGGCTTGCTCAAGGGTCCTACCCTCTTCAACGATCATCGTGGCCACAATGATCGCCGCCAAGGCTTCGGGGTCAACCTCAAGGGCAGTAGCAATCCGCGCAGCCTGATGAGCATCAGGCAAGGTCTTCCCATTCAGATAGTTACGCACCGCACTATCGCTAATGTCGGTTTCGCGCACCAAACGGGCCCGGGTATACTTGGGGCGGCTGTCAATCTGTGCGGCAAGCCATGTTCCAAATGCAGGTTGCGCATACGGCAGAACCGCATTCATCGCCCGGACTTCATCAGAAGAGACACCCAACGCCTCGGCAATCGCATCAAGCGTCTTCTGGCGTGGGCGCTGCGTATTTCCAAGCATAAACTGACGGAGCGAGAGGGTGCCAATCTTAAGATCACTGGCAAACTGGCTAATCGACTGGTTACGGGCCATTGCGGTTGTAAACAACACCAGCGAGAGCGGCGTGTTGGTGGTTGGGGCTAATGTGATTGACATAGGTGCTACTCCTCAAATCTATCTGTACCTAAAAGATCAGTAACCATGCATGCCAGGCAGCATACCTCTCATCATCAACAATATACTGTGGCTGCTAGTGAAATTCTATACCTTACGAGCTAATACCATATAAATCAGCGCTCATGTAATAATAGGCTGATTATACGTTTAGCTAGCCGCATTGTCAAGGTAATTTTGGCGCAAAACACATGCAACACAGCACTTACTCACGTCTTTTTGGTTGATTTCGTGGTCATTTAACCGAACTAATCATTACTCCGCTCATGAATGGCGCTGCTTCAGTGGCATGTCGCAGTACGAGCCGATATGTTACAATGCTACGACAGGATGTGGCTGCATTGGGTCGGGTCATCCCACCTAGGAACTGGATAGTAGCTGTGAGCCAGACTCTCCCTCCCCTGAGCATTGACGATCTCTATGCCATGGCCTGGATCGAGGATGTACGGATCAGTCCAGATGGCAGTCAGGTTGCGTTTGTGCAGGTCACGGTTGATCGGGTTGCCAATGGCTATCGCCATTCAATCTATCTAGCGGCGACCGCTGGTGGCGCACCGCGCCGGTTTACGGGTGGCACCCAGGATCGCCAACCTCGTTGGAGTCCTGATGGTACCCGGCTCGCTTTTGTCTCGACCCGCGATGACCCACGCGGTCAAATTTACCTGATCACGCTCACGGGCGGTGAAGCGCAACAGTTGACAGCCGTGCCCAACGGTGCCAGTGATCCGGCCTGGAGTCCTGATGGGCAAAGTCTGGCCTTTTTGGCTGCGGTCAATGATGCAGAACGGCAGCGTGAACAGGACGGTGAGGCACCACCGCCACCCAGTAGTAGCTGGGAGGCCCAGCGGGCCAAAGAGTTGCGCCAGCACGAGGAAGAGCGCCGCATTGATCCGCGGGTGGTGAGTCGGCTGCCCTATCGCAGTGGCACCAGTTTTTTTGATGACCGACGACGCCATGTCTATCTGGTTGAGGTTCCCGATGGGGATCTGGCGAGCCCCGTCACGCCAATCCGGCTGACTGAGGGCGATCTGCACTATGCTGCGCCAACCTGGATGCCCGATGGTACGGCCCTCTTAACCACGGCGACCCGTGATCCCGAGGCCGATTCGCTTTTTGCCTATTATGATGTGTTGCGGCTGCCGCGTGATGGCGGACGTCCGATCACCTTAACCACCGCGGGCTTCTCCTACTTTGATCCCCAACCATCACCCGATGGGAAACTGATCGCCTTTGAACGCCTGAGTGAATCACGCCTTCTGGGCGAAGGTAGTCGGGTGGCGATCATTCCGGCCGAGGGTGGCGACCCGGTTGATCTGACCGCCCATACCGATCTGAATGTCGAACAGTTCCGCTGGCAACCCGATGGGCAGGGCGTACTTTTTCGCGCTGGCTGGCGGGGTGAAGCCCACGTCTATGCGATTGGGCTGCCCGGTACCCCTACTTATCAGAATGGTTCAACCCTGGTTGCCGGCCCACGGATCGTGGACGAGTTTGATGTTGCTCGTGATGGCACGATTGTGTTTGTGGCTGGTACCCCAAGCGACCCATGCCAACTATTTGTGCGCCGACCAGATGGTAGCGAGCTTCAACTGAGTAACCTGCATGCCAGTTTGTTGCGCGAACGCTGGATCGCCCCGGTCGAAGAACTCGCCTTCCCAGCCCCTGATGGTCAAGAGGTACAAGGGTGGCTCTTCTATCCACCCGATTTTACGCCGGAACGCCACTACCCCTTGCTGATCCATATTCATGGTGGCCCGCATGTGATGTGGGGGCCTGGTTTTCGTTCGATGTGGCATGAGTGGCAGGTAGGGGCCGGAGCGGACTATCTGGTCTTCTTCTGCAATCCCCGTGGCTCGGACGGCTACGGCGAAGGTTGGCGTGATGCGATCCGGGCGGCCTGGGGCAAAGCCGATGCGCCCGATATTCATGCCGGCATTGATCATCTGCTTGCACGTGGGTATGTTGATCCCGCCCGCATTGGCGTGACCGGTGGCTCATATGGTGGCTACATGACGGCCTGGTTGCTCGGCCACTCGGATCGGTTTGCCTGTGGCGTCGCCGCTCGTGGGGTCTACAATCTGATCTCGCACCACAGTACCTCCGATGCCCACGAATTGATCGAAATCGAGTTTAATGGCTATCCCTGGGAGCTGGCCGAAGAATTATGGGATCACTCACCGCTGGCTCACGCCCATAAAATCAATGCGCCCCTCTTGTTACTGCATAGCGAACTTGATTTTCGGGTGCCGATCAGCGAAGCCGAGCAACTCTTTGCCTTTTTGCGTCGCCAGAAGAAGATTGTCGAACTGGTACGCTACCCTCGTGAAGGTCACGAACTGACTCGCTCGGGGGAACCCGCCCACCGGGCTGACCATATGCGTCGTACCCTCAGTTGGATGGATCGTTATTGCAAGGAGGGTCTATGAGTGAACGTATTCGTACCGATAGCCTGCACTGGGCCAATATCGCACCCGAGCATGTGATCGATCTGCTGGCCAAAGAACTCTATAGTCCGGTTAGTATCTTAGGGAGTCAGCTAAAACGCCTTACCGATGATGAGGATCCTATCTCGGAAGAGGAGTATGAAGCGATCTTTGGGCATATGCACAGTGCCGTCAATCACCTTAGTACGATTGTAGTGCAACTGAAACGTTATGCCGAGGATCACAAACGTGCTCAAGGGTAAGGAACGTAGTACGAAACGTCGCAATATCAATAGTTTGCAATCAGATCAATTCGCATCTACACTTGCAACCTATCAACGAGTCGTACTATTTGCACAATTTATGTATAGATAATGGTGCTAGGGGCTTCTCAAACGGATCGGCGTGTGGTACACTTCGGGCGGCTAGCAGCGTCACGATGCCGCGAGAGTGTCCCTTGCATTTGCATGGTCTCCCCGGCCCGCACGACCTCCCTGTTCGAGGCACAGCACGCGACGTTGCGGATTGCTCCCACTGCTTGATCTGAGGCGAATCGGCAGTGGTGTGGTACGCAAGTGGGAGCTGGTCTCGGAGTGAGGAGAGCAGAGGAATGTCCTCTGCCCACGCAGTGCCAAGGTATGGCCTGGCACGCAGGAGTTGGACCGGAATGCAAGTGAAGCTCTTTGTCGGCAATCTCGCCTGGAGCATTGATGATGTGCAGTTGGAGCAGGTCTTCCAGCAGCACGGTGATGTCCAGAGTGCCCGCGTCATCCATGATCGTGATACCGGCCGCTCACGCGGGTTCGGGTTTGTCGAAATGGACGTTGACGATGTGTCGGTTGTCATCCGCGCCACTGATGGGCTGGAGGTGGGCGGTAGGCCCATCCGTGTGAATGAGGCAGAGGACAAGGGTGGCCCGCGTGGCCCACGTCGCGATAGCGGTGGCTATGGCGGCGGTGGGCGGCGCTACTAACCAATGCCTCGCGGTCGGTGTTCCGCCTCAGCCGACCAGTGATGCCAAGCAGACCCCCCGGTTAAAATAACCGGGGGTGTTGTTTTATTGGGGGGCCTCGGGATTGAGGTGTTTGACGAGGCGCCAGCGATTTTCGCCCGGCAAGGCTTCGTAACGCAACTCATCGAGCAGGGCCCGCGCCAGAAAGATCCCGTAGCCATGCACATTGATGCTGTCGAGATCGGGGGATGGTACTTGCGACGGATCGAAGGGTGCCCCGCGATCATGTAGCTCGATCACCAAACGGGTTGGATCCGGCTCGATCGCCAGATGCACGGCGATGCGGCCCTCGCTTTCGGCGTAGGCGTGGCGCACAATGTTGGCACTGATCTCCTGGGCTGCCAATTGCACACTGTAAGTCAACTGCTCGGGATCATTAAGATCGGGCAAGCGGTCGAGCAGATCAGCAATACAGGCACTCAGCAGATGGAGGTAAGCGGCGGTCGCCGGTATGTCGATCCAGATGCGCTCTGCGGTCAATGGACACCCCCCGCAACCCTGAGACTGATTGTCCCTCGTCTGCTCATGGTACCGAGAGGTGCGACCGAGCGAGGCGGATTGGCATTACAGCTTTATGACAAGAATGCGTTAACTACGCGCATCAGTCATGTTGGCCAGAACTTCGGCCAGATGGCGCGCACGCACCGGGCTGCCTTGACGCGAAAGGCCACCGGCAATCTGGGTCATACACGAAGTATCACCAGTAATAATCAAATCGGCTTCGGCAGCAGCAATCCCGTCCAATTTATGCGCCAACATCGCCTCAGAGATCGCACGCTGTTTGACGGCAAACAACCCCCCGAAGCCACAGCACTCGTTACACCCCGACAAAGGTTTGATCGTGGCCCCTTGCACTGCGTCGAGCAAGGCCCGGGCCTGCCGTCCAACCCCAAGAAAACGCAAGCCGTGGCAGGCATCGTGGTAGGCTAGACTCCCATTGTAGCTTGCCCCTAGTTCGGTGACCCCGAGCCGATCAACCAGATACTCGCTCAGTTCATAGGTCCGGGAAGCCAGTTCGGCCGCCGGGCCAGCATAAGGACTGTGCTCAAACAGTTCGTGATAGAGATGGCGGATCATCGCGGCACACGAGCCTGACGGCATGACCACATCACCTTTGCCCCGCAGCACCTCGATCGTACGCCCCGCAACGGCATAGGCTTCATCACGAAAACCGGCATTAAAGGCCATCTGACCACAACAGGTCAAACCCGCTGGTACTTCAACCGTGACTCCCTGACGTTCGAGCAGATGCACCGTGGCCTGACCAACCGTGGGATAGAGCTGATCAACAATGCAGGTGACAAAGAGGGCCGCACGACGGGTTGGCGCTGTGGTCACGGCGGACTCCTTCTCGTAGACGGCAATGTCCAAGCGACGGCAATGTCTCAATCACGAGCTTGATGGCTCAGGCTGCCCACGCTACGACAGCACTGTTAGTAGACCTCGGCGTTGCCTTCGAAGAAGATCGCCTGGGGAAGGCCCCGGGCATGCTCAATCCAGCCCTTAAGTGCCTTGGCGGTAGGCAATCGCTTCACCAGGCCTAACTCGGCATTGGCACGCTGCAACTGGGGCATCAGATCTTCGGCAACGCGAAAGGCCAGGTCGGGGACGGTGGTTACGCCGGCTGCGGTCAAGAGTGAGCCGGTCACCCACGAGACCCCGTCAATGCGCTCAAGATCCATCAGATAGAGGGCCTGGAGCAGTTGCAGGTGATCGATCCCAGCACTGGCACAAAGCTCGGCACGGCCCTCGGGATAGGCTCCACGCTGCAGCAGGGTAGCGTTATCCAGAATATCAATCGTCGCAAGTTGCTTGACCAATTCTGGATTGAGGCTCGCAATTGATTTAAGTTTCGTACCAAAGCTTACGGCCCCACCGGCACGAATCACTTCGCCTTCTGCAATCTTCTCGGTCGTCATTTATTGATCCTCCTTACGATAGCGTTGTTAGCGCCGTGATGGCATAACCGCCGCTCAACGGCGGCGATATTATACCATCACTATTCATGGGCAAGATTCTTCTTACAACGCTTGATCGGGTTGGAGCAGATAGGGCCACCAGTTGTTCAGGATGCCATTGGTAGTGCCGGGGGCACGCGGCAGGTGATCGAGCCACCAGAGGTGGTGCAGGCGCATGTCACCGCCGCCCCAATCGCGGGCCCGCATTTCGCGGGGCGGCGCACTGAGGTCAGGAAAGTTGTACCAGGCGTCGGCGCGGCACATGACCGGGCGCGAGTTGCCCCAATCGTAGTCCTGGTCGCTATTGGGGGCAAAATGGACATTGCCACACTCGGCGCGACCGGGATGGGTGGCATCGTAGCGGGTAAAGCGCCGCCAGAGGTTGGCCTCGCCGGGGAAGCCTTCGTAGACGTGTTCCATGATCGACTCGGCACGATGGCCGAAGTTTTCGAGCATACAGCCCACGTCACGCTCGTAATTAAAGCCCATGATCACGAAACGCCGCCCACAGCTTGCCCCGCCCATCAAAGGCGGCGAGTTACACCAGATCGCGCCAGTTCCAGCCATGTGGCTTTCGTAATAGCCAGCATACGGGCCAGCAAACAACCAGAGTTCGTCAATCTCGTGGCGTAGCACCTTGCCGATTACATCAAACTCGGTCAGGATGGCATGATAATTGGCGGCATCGGGTTGATGGAAGCCGCTCCGTCGCGCCCAACAGGCCAGATACTCATCACGGGTGTAGCGGAAGCCATCCACTTTGACGGGAAAATCGTCAACCAGGTGGCGCTCGACAATTGTATAGTTGGCAATCCCGCCCGAAGCGAGACGCAGATCATCAATGTACTGCTGGGCCAGGGTCTCGGGGTCGTGCCAGCCTACATGGCGACTGAGCCGCCGCCCGCCATGGGTGGGCAGCAACGGGTCATGCACGATCATCAAGACGCGCCGTTCGATTGGTTCAACAGCGGCGGGTTCGTTGCGCACCAGTTGACGTGGCACGCGGCGACGGCCAAAAAGTTTGCTGAGCATAGGTGTGTGTCAATCAGCGGCTTGCCCTAACCAACGTGCCAGATCATCGGTGCTAGTAAAATCGAGCAAGGCCTCGGCTAGGTCAAGCAATTGGGGGCCATGCAACTGTTGCACCTGAGTGATCAAATTGACACTCAGCGGCCCACAACGACGGGTAAGCAGATGTAAAACGACCGCTAGGCGCTCTTCTTCACGACCTTCTTCACGACCTTCTTCACGACCTTCGGCGCGCAGTTTGCGCATCATTGGAGTCTCGGGCAAACCATAATCACGAGTGATAATCTGTTCAGCCATGGCGGCAAGCTCCTCATCACTACACAATAAGAGTAACTCGGCCAGGAGCCGTTCCTGGACTTCGCCCTGGGTGCCTTGCACGAGTTGACGTACAGCTTCGGTCAAGATCGGCTCTGGATCGCGTAGGCGGGTCTGCCCGATCAAGGCGAGCAATGCTGGACGCTGCAGAGCCAAGAGTGCTTCGGCATCCAGTTGCCAGAGGCGAATAACCTGATAGCGCCAGGCGAGGTAGACCTGACCCGCCGGGTCAATGCGCTGATGGGTGCCCTGATCGCGAGCACCAGCCCTACCTACATACCATACCACACTGACGGTAGGAAGATCACGATACGCTAGCGCCAAGCGTGCTTGATAGTCGAGCATACGCAACGACATCGGCTTCTTACTGCCAGGGCCCTGGAACTCAAGATGCAAGATGACCTCTTGCCCATCCTCCAGGGTCACAAACAAGACAAGGTCGCTATCCAATGCTTCGGGCAGGGCGGTCAATTCGCCCTGGCGCGTCGTGACAATACGAACTGGGCGACCAAGGAGCCACGCGGCTACATCAGGCGCGGCAAGGGCCACAAAACGTTTAAGGGGATGATCGGTTTCGGCCATGGGTGGCACCTGTTCCGCAAACAGAACCGCCAGAGCGGGCTGGTTTCAGGATACCAGTTGCCTCCTTGAACGAAGGTCATTGCATGGTGATGGGATCGCTTGGTTTTGGTGATGGACTCGCTTGGTGGAGCGCTTGCCGATAGGCCGCTTCGGCGGCAGGGGCGAGGTGTTCCCATTGATAACGCGCTGCCGCTGCCCGTGCCCCAGCGGCATAGTGCGCCAGGTGTGCCGGGGTGTTCAGCAATTGGATGGCGGCACGTGCCAGGGCGGCCGGATTGGCGGGCGGCACGATCAGGCCAGCCTGGTCGGGCAAGACCATGTGCCGGGCTTCGCCGACGTCGCTGGCGATCACGGGTAGACCTGCGGCCAGCAGTTCGAGCAGTTTGGCCGAGCAGCGTGCCCGGTTGATCAGGGTGTCGCGGGCGGGTACCAGCGCCAAGGTGGCCTGGGCGATCACACCTGGAATGCTGGCTGGTTCGAGCCAACCCTGGTAGGTAATCATCGCTCGCACCCCGGCCCGCTCGGCCAGCGCCAACAACTGCTGCTCTTCGCCCTGTTCGCCGCGACCCACCACCAGCAGGCGGGCCGCAGGCTTGGCCTGGTAGATTGCCACCAGGGCGGTAATCAGTTCGGGCAGATCGAGTTCCCAGAAACGGGTGTAGAGCAGCATGGTTGGGGTTGGGTTCGCCGTCGGTTGGCCCGCTGATGGCTCAGGGGCGGTGGCGACACCATTGGGCAGGTAGAAGACACGTTCCGGCGGTACGCCCATCCCCCAAACCAGGCTTTCGAGGGTGCGACTGGCGACGGTAAGGGCCGCAGCCCGACGCGGCAGATCGCGCTCTTGCCAGGCGAACAGTTGCTTGGCACTGGTGGGGTAGGGCAGCAGATCGTTCCAGCCGCCAAAACCCTCCCAGTCGTCCATGTCCACAACGAGCGGCAGGCGACTGGCTAAGACGGCCAGCCCGCCATAGCCCTTGGGCTTGAACAGGTGCAACAGATCTGGACACTCGGCCAGGGCCAGCCGGAGCAGCACCGCGCTCTGGGCGAGGGTCGCAAGTGGGCCGGGCAACGCGGTGACCGGGGCGTGGATGACCGGGATGCCACCATGCACCACCCGGCTCCCGGCGTCCTCGGGGTTATGCACTGCCGGAGCCACAAGGCTGACCGCATGGCCCCGCTGGTGCAGCGCCTGCGCCAACGGGAGCATACGGGCCAGCAAGGTTCCCTTGGGGCGAATGCCGAAGGGCGCGAGCATCACAATACGCATAGTTTGGGGTTAACCGACCGTAAAGCTAAAGCGGGCTTTAAAGCGGCGTAATTCCTTCAGCACGGGGCGACCAAGCAAGAGGATAAGGGCAGCGTTGCCGATGGCGCGTAGCGAATCCCAGGCGAAGGAGGTCAGCAAGTAGAAGGCCGCATACCGTTGCAGGGTTTCGACCAGGCCCATCCCGGGTGACCAGGCCAGGTCGCCGGGCGGGCTGAAGGGCCAGAACCAGAGGTTCATCAGCGCCCCGAAGAGCAGACCCCAGAGGTAGCCATACGCCGCAAGCATCAGCAGTTCGGGCCAACTTCCAGGCGTGAAGCGCCGACCCAAAGGGGCCAAGGCGGCTGCCCCTAGACCCATCCAGCCGGTCACAAACATCTGGAACGGCATCCAGGGGCCAACGCCGCCGGTGATCAGGGCCGAGACCAGCAGGCCGAGGGTGCCCAGCAAAAAGCCGAAGGTGCCACCATACACATAGCCGGCCATGATGATCAGAAAGAAGAAGGTTGGCGTATCACCCGGCCCGGCGGGCAAACGCAAGGCCGCAACCAGTGCCGTCAAGACCCCAAGCACCGCCAGTGCCCGCGCACTCATACGGCCGCCACCGAGTTCGGCCAACAACAAGACCAGCAAGGCCGGCCCCAGGATCACAAAGATCAGTGGAGCAGTCGCGGCATGGGCACTGTTGACCCCACCCACCAGCGGGTCACTCAGGAAGAAGGGGTAGAGAAACGCGGTCAAGCCGAGCAGACAGAGTGCGGCCAGGGCGGCGCGACTGAGCCAGCGTGATAGGCCGCCAGTCACCCCTGGTGCGCTCGTCAGGATGTCGGAAGAGCTATGCATAAGTCGTATAATACCATTGGTGCCGTGGGTGAGTCCCAGGTTTTGGTATGGTTTAGCGGCTTCGCCGCCAAACCATACCAAACAACCTTGTGGTACGGCGCAGCCGCACAAACCATACACAAAGTAGACTTGTATGACGACTTTTGATCAATGCGCGGTGGCAGTGGAGCCTGGCGCGCTGCTGGCGACGGCGCCAGGCACCACTACCCTTGAGCAGTTCAACCATGCGTTGGCTACGTACCGGTTGCATTTGCCGGTTGATCCGCTGACGCCGGGTTTACAACTGGCCGATCTGGTCGCATGGAATGCCGGGGGACGGCGGCGCTTGCGTCATGGTACGGTGGCGCGTTACCTGCGCGCGGCGCTGCTTGAAGGGCCGGACGGTCTGTATACGATTGGCGGGCCGACGATTAAACGCGCCACGGGCTATGGGCTGAATCGGGCAATCTGTGGTGGGGCCTTGGCTTTGGGTGCGCTGCACGAAGTGACGTTCAGCTTGCGCCCGCTACCCGCCGCCCGTGTGGCAACCTTGCTGGCGTTGCCTGATCCCGTGAGCGCCTGCCAACTGGGTACGGCCTTGCTGGCCGCAGGGCTGGCCCTGAGTGCCCTGGCCTTCACCTGTGCGCCCGACGGGGCCATCCTGGTGTTGGCCGAACTCGAAGAGACCGCCGCCGTTGTGCAGCGGCAGCAGGCAGCCCTGGAACAGATCGCGGCAGCCCATGGGGCGGCAACCCTGAACGAGACTACGCCATGGGCGCGATGGGAAGATCTGGCCGCCAGGCATAGGCGCACCCCTGTACGCTTGGATCTGAGTGTGCCGCAGGTGGTTGTGCCAACCCTGATCAGCCGTAGCACCAGCCTGGCCCACCGTTACGGCCTGGATCTGACCCTCTGGGGCGAGATCGGCGTGGGGGCGCTGCACCTGGGCTTGCACGGCGATCCCCAAGCGGCCAGGGCGCTACGTGCGATCTTGCAGCATCTGGCCGAGAGCGCCGGTGGCAGTATTACGACCGAGTTGGGCTTGGATTGGGAGGGTATGCCAGTTTTGTCCCTCCCTCTCAAGGGGGAAGCATCTGTTATTGGTCGCCCTCTTTCTCCCCCACCCCCAACCCCCTCCCCGCATGGCGGGGGGGGGGCCGCCCCGCCCCCCCGCTCGGTTTTTTGCGACCATCCCCCCCCCCCCGGGTGGGGGCGGGGGGGGCGGGGGGGGGGGGGGGGCAAAGGCGGCCA
>JBLWKA010000073.1:0-28102 GCA_048381555.1 Oscillochloridaceae bacterium umkhey_bin13 | reverse complement strand
TGCGAAAATCGATCTGTTAAAACAGCGCCTCATGGCGTAGGTGCGCCAGATGCCCCGATTCACCAAAAGTGCGCAAGAGCCGCCCTTCGTGCGGAACTCGGCCTGGGCTCGGGCCGCGAACGGGAGCGGCCGCTGCCCTGGGCCTACCACCTCCAGCAGGTGCGCTGCGGTGACTGGCAGGCCGCCGACGATGGCCGCATCCACTGTCCCCATTGTGGCAGCAGCCAGGTACGGCGTAAGAGCCGCACCCCGCGTCTGAAACAGTATCGGGACGCCCAAGGTCAGTCCCAAACGGTGGAAGTGTTCCGCTACTACTGCCAGAACCCGGCCTGCACCCACCAGACCTTCACCAACCTGCCGTCCGACCTGCTGCCGCATTCGCCCTGGCGGGCGGAGGTGCAGTTGGCGGCGCTGGGAGCCTACGAACTGGGACGGGGCAGCTACCGGCGGGTCGCGGCCGGGCTGGGGGTCTCGTCGGCGACGGCCTACCGCTGGGTGAGCCAGTTCGGCGGACAGTTGCTGCCGGTTGCGGCGCTGTTTGGGGTGGTGCGCTCAAGCGGGGTGGTCGGGGTGGACGAGAAGTGGGTGCGCGTGCATATCCCTGGGAAACGCGGCTATCGCTGGATGTATGTCTCGGTGGCGGTGGACTGCTACAGCTACGACCTGCTGCACATCGCGATCGCCCCGACGGTGGGCACGGCGAGTGCGCAGGCGTTTCTGCTGGCGCTGAAGGCCCACGGCTACCGCCCACAGGTCATCGTGACCGACCTGAACCCGGCGTATGGGGCGGTCATCGCGTCCGTCTTCCCGCAGGCGACGCACCACGAGTGCGTCTTTCACGCATTGCAAACCTGGCAAACGCAGGTGCGTAAAGCCTACGGAAAGGACTACCGCACGGGATCCCCGGAGGCGGTGGCGTTGCTGCGGCAGCTGAAGGAGATCTTCCGGGCCACGACGAAGCGGACGGCGGAGCGGCGCAAGGCGAAGGTGCCAGCGCTCCGGGAGGCCTACGTCGCGGCGCAGCCGGAGGTGGCAACGGTGTTTACTCGTCTGGAGCACCACTGGCCGAAGCTGGTCAACGCCATCGAGAGCGAGCGCATCCCGCTGACCAACAACACGACCGAGTTGGTCATCCGGCGCTTTGCTGCGCAACTATCAGAACTTCTGCGGCTTCCACAGCATCGAGACGGCGGAGCGCTATCTGGTCGTGTTCGCGTGGTGCTACCGCCTGACGCCGTTTACGCAGGACGCGCAGCAGCGCATTCGGGGCACGTGCCCGCTCGAACTGGCGGGCTATGACGTGAGCAAACTGCCGATGGCCCGACTCTGCCGAGGTCAACTGCTCAACTGGCCCCCAGAGGGCCTGGCAGAAGTAGTCCCCAAACCCTAACGGTCCCCAAACTATAGGCTTACCTAAGAATGATGTGTGCTATAATGACGCCCGTTGCACCTACATAGTCTTATACCGTCGTGGTGACCCGCTAGCCCGGATGCTAGGGCGTAAAGGTGGAAGCTGGTGAAAGTCCAGCGCTGTGCCGCAACTGTAACTGATCACTTCTCAGTGGATCAGAAGCCAGGATGCCTGCCGCGACATGTCTGTTCACCCCTTCTCGAGCCAAGGAGGACGAGCATGCCCCGCGCCCCATGATCGCTCCCGCGTAATGGTTTGCTCGGTAACTGTGTCGCCCCGGTCTCTTGAATGAGACCGGGTTTTTTTATTGCCATCCACGGGAGCACTCCATGAACCCCGACGCCCCAACCATGCGACCTTATGGTCGCCACCTGCTGATCTGCGAGCACGGCGACTGCGTTGATCCCGAGGCTGCGGCACGCCTGCAACAGCGCTTCCGCGAGCTGGCTCAACCCCTCGGCCTGACCAAGCTCCGTAATCCCGCGCGGGTCAAGTGTACGCTCACCGGCTGCCTCGGCGTCTGTGCGGGCGGCCCAATCGTTGTTGTTTATCCTGACGGCGTCTGGTATCACCAGGTTGACGAAGCCCTGCTTGAGCGGATTGTTCACGAGCATCTGCTCGGCGGTCAGCCCGTCGAGGCACATGTCTTCTACCGTCAGGGCGACACGGTAGCGGCGCCTGATGCTGCGGTCTACGCCCCCGATCACAGCGGTGATGCCGTGGATGCGATGGGCGCTGCCGAGCCCCTGGCCGAGACGATCGAGCCGACTGTGACTGAGGCGGTCAGCGGGCGCGGCCCCGGATCGAGTGCTGAGGCGCAAGCACGGCGCAAGGCGGCCCGCGCCGCCCGCCAGCAGAAGGGCCTGCTGATCGTCAATACGGGCGATGGCAAGGGCAAGACCACCGCCGCGCTCGGCATCCTGCTGCGTTCACGGGGGCGCAAGCTCCGCATCGGCGGCATCCAGTTCTTCAAGCACGAGAACGCCAATTTCGGCGAGTTGCGTGCGCTGCGCGAACTCGGTGTCGAACTGACTCCAATGGGCGATGGTTGGACCTGGACGAGCCGCGACCTTGATGAAACCCAGGCCAAGGCTTTGCACGGCTGGGAGACAGCGCAAGCACGGATTGTGTCGGGCGAGTATGACGTGTTTCTGCTCGACGAGTTTACCTACCTGCTCAGCTACGGCTGGCTCGATGCCGCGGCGGCGGTCGCCTGGATCCAGGCCCACAAGCCACCCATGCTGCACCTGATCATCACCGGGCGCGACGCCCACCCGGCCCTCGTCGCCGCCGCCGATCTCGTTACCGAGATGCGGGCAATCAAGCATCCCTTTGCCGACCAAGGCATTCGGGCGCAGAAAGGGATCGAGTTTTGAGTGACTCTCGTCTCAAGCGCAATATGGTGCAGCGCATCGATGGGCGCATGGTCAACGCCGGGATGAAGCGCGGCATGCTTGTCGTCTGCGCCACCGGCTGCTGCTGTGGACAGACTGAGCGCGGTCACCTGCCAGTCCCAACCGATCTGTACCACCAAGAGTGGGAGCGGCGCAAGCTGCGCAACACCATCCATCTCAACCAGGGCGGCTGCCTCGGTCCATGTCCGCTCGCCAATGTTGCAATGCTCCTGCTCGACGGGCGCTCCTACTGGTTCCACTCGCTCGACGACGGCCCGCTGATCGTCGCCCTCTACGACTACCTTGAGGCCATGCTCGCGGCCAATCGGCACCTGCCGCCCCCGCCCGCCCTGGCGCCGCACGTCTTCAATGGGTTTGCGTGGGACGGCAGCCAGGGGTCAGGAGTCGATGGCCAGGGGGCAGGAGCCAGGGGGCAGGGGTCGGAGTCCGATCCCCGATCCCCGACCCCCACCCCCCAAACCCTGGTCGTGCTGTCGCAGGCCGACACTGACCTGCTGGCGCTCCAGCAGGCCCGCACCCACCTGCCTGCCGACTTTGCGCCACTGCACCTGGCCCATATTGGGCGCGTCGAGGATGATGCAGCAGTCGATCTGCTGCTCGACGCATTGCTCCCCCATGCCGCAGTTGTCCTTTGCCGCCTGCACAGCGCACGATCCTTTGCCTATGGCTTGGAACGGCTGCGCACATGGGCCGAGATGACTGGCGGCTTCCTGCTCTGCATTCCTGCCGTCGAAGCCCTTGACCCTGATCTCATGGCCCGCTCGACCGTCGGCGTGCCCCTGGCCCACCTGGTCAACGCCTACTTCCAGTGCGGCGGGGCCGCGAACCTCGCCAGCGGCCTGAGCTGTCTCAGCGACCACCTACTGCTCACCGGCTGGGGCTACGAGCCGCCAGTCGAGTTGCCGCTGCATGGGGTGTATTGGGGGTCAGGGGTCAGGGGTCAGGGGTCAGGAGACGCAGGGCAAAAGGAAGCGAAAGGAGATGCTGATGGCTATCCAGTCATACCGGGATTTGCTGGTGTGGCAGAAGAGTATGGATCTGGTGACCGAGATCTACCAACTGACTCGACAATTTCCTCACGAGGAGCTGTTCGGACTGACGAGCCAGACCAGACGAGCAGCAGTCTCAATACCGGCGAATATTGCGGAGGGCTACGGGCGAATTCATCGCAAAGAGTACCTGCATCACCTGTCGATCGCGCGCGGATCGCTGATGGAGGTGGAGACCCATCTCCAGATCGCGGTCAGGCTGACGAACCCTACGAACTGGAATACGGTATCCCGGTGCGTACAGGTGGAGACCTATCTCCAGATCGCGGTCAGGCTGACCTACCTGAGTCGCGAGCAGGGCGCTCAGATCTGGAGTCTGTTGCAGGAGGTGGCCCGCCTGCTCAACGGCCTGATCCGGTCGCTAAACAGCGACAATCCAGATGGGAAGGTCAAGGAAGAGGGCGAGGCGTATCAACTGCCGGAAACCTGACCCCCGCCCCCCGCCCCCTGACCCCTGTCATCGGTATCCTCTTCTACCGCGCCCACCTGCTGAGTGGCAACACCGCTTTTGTGGACGCGATCATCGCCGAGGTGGAGCGCCAGGGGCTGCGAGCGCGGGCGATCTACACGCAGTCGCTGAAAGAGGGTTCTCCCGGCGAGTTGCCCACGGCGCTGCAGTTGCTCGCCGCGGACGGCCCGGTTGACGTGATCCTCAATACGCTCAGCTTTGCTATCGGTGACGGCGAGCCGCACCCCTTCGCGGTTCTGGGTGCGCCGGTAATCCAGGCGATCACCAGCAGCAGCAGCCGCGACGCGTGGGTGCGTAACGGGCGCGGTCTTGCTCCCCTCGACACGGCGATGAATGTCGCCATCCCCGAGTTCGACGGGCGGATCATTGGCGTACCAGTTTCGTTCAAGGAGCAGGAGCAGAACGGCCCGGCCCACTACGCGCCTGAGCTTGAACGAATCGCACGCCTCGTCGGTCTAGCGCACCGGCTAGTCACGCTGCGCCACAAACCCAACGCCGCGAAACGGATTGCCTTTATCTTCACCAACAGTAGTGCCAAAGCCCAGCGCATCGGCAACGCCGTCGGCCTCGATGCACCAGCCTCGCTGCTCCGCCTGCTGCACACGCTGCGTGAGGCGGGCTATAGCGTTGGGGAACTGCCGATCAGGAGTGATGACCTGATCGCCGACCTGATCGCCCGCTGCTCCTATGACGAGACCTGGCTCACGACCGAGCAACTGGTTCAGGCCCAGCGCGTGCCGGGTGCCAACTACGCACGCTGGTTTGCCGAATTGCCCCCGGCCCTCCAGCAGGCGATGACGCACCAGTGGGGGCCACCGCCTGGCGGTGCCTATGTCTATCAGGGCGACCTGGCCCTCGCCGGGATTGAACTCGCTAACGTCTTCGTGGCCCTCCAGCCGCCGCGTGGCTACGACATGGATCCCAATGCAATCTACCATCGGCCCGACCTGCCACCGCCCCACAACTACTACGCGCTCTACCGTTGGCTGCGCGATACCTGGCAGGCTGACGCGATCGTCCACATCGGTAAGCATGGCACCCTTGAGTGGCTGCCCGGCAAGGGGGTCGGCCTCGGCGCAACGTGCTTCCCTGACCAGTTCCTCGGCGACCTACCGCTGATCTACCCCTTCATCATCAACGACCCGGGCGAGGGTACCCAGGCCAAACGCCGCGCCCACGCCGTGATCATCGACCACATGACCCCGCCGATGACGAGCGCCGGGGCCTATGGTGATCTGGCCGAACTCGCTCAACTGGTAGACGAGTACTACCGCACCGAGCAACTCGACCCCAGCAAACTGCCGTTACTCCAACGCCAGATCTGGGAGGTGATTACCCGCAGCAAGCTCGACGATGATCTGCGCTACATCCTGACGGCTGACCATGGTGACCACAGCCATGCGTGGGACGGGAGCTTCCTTGAGGACGGCACGCCGACCGCTTTTGCCGAGTTAGAAGGCCGCCAAGTGGCCCATCTGCTTGAAGATATCGAAGGCTACCTCTGTGAACTGACCGGGGCGCAGATCCGCGATGGGCTGCACATCCTCGGCACCGTGCCAGAGGGCGAGCAACTGGTTGAACTGCTCTACCATCTGTTGCGCCTGCCAAATCTGGGCGTGCCGAGCCTCCCTGCCACTCTTGCCGCCCAACTTGGCGAGGATTGGGGCGCACTCCAGTTACGCCCAGGCCAGCGTCGTAGCGTGCCCCGGGTCATCAATCCTCGCGCTCAATCACCCCACGGTCACGCCCACGCCCACCTGGCGGGTGCCAGCGGTCATGGCGGCCCCCTCATCCGTCTGGAGGCCGAGCTATCGCCCGTTGAGTTACGCACCAATGCCGATACGATCGCCCACATTGAGGAGCTCAGCAAGGAGTTATTGCGCGAACTGGATGCACGGGGATGGGATGTTGCCAGCGTTGAGGCGGTGCTGGCTGCTGCGGCCCTCAGCCCTCGGCCCTCAGCCCTCAACCCCGTCCTCGTCTTCGCCTGTAGCGAACTCGTCCCCAACCTGCGCCGGGGCGCCAACGACGAGATTGCCCATATGCTGGCGGCACTGGAGGGGCGCTTCATCCCTGCGGGGCCGAGCGGTGCGCCAACCCGTGGCATGGCCCATGTGCTGCCGACCGGGCGCAACTTCTATGGCGTCGATCCGCGTGCGCTGCCGAGCGTCGCTGCATGGCAGACCGGCCAGGGGTTGGCCGATGACCTGATCGCCCGCTACCGGCGCGAGTACGGCCGCGACCCCGAGAGCGTCGGGATCAGCATCTGGGGGACGAGCGCCATCCGTACTGCTGGCGACGACGTGGCCCAGGTGTTGGCGCTGCTCGGTGTACGCCCACGTTGGCAGAATGAGAACCGGCGTGTGCTTGGCATCGAAGTCATCCCGCTGGATGAGTTGGGCCGTCCGCGCATTGATGTGGTCTGCCGCATCTCGGGCTTCTTCCGCGACGCCTTCCCGCACCTGATCAGCCTGATTGACCAGGCCGTGCAGACCGTGATCGCCCTTGACGAGCCGCCCGAGCAGAACTTCCCGCGCACGCACGCCCTGGCTGCCACCGCAGCACTCCAGGCGGCTGGCAAATCCCTTGACGAGGCCAAGCACGAGGCGGCCTACCGCATCTTCGGCAGCAAGCCGGGCAGCTACGGGGCGGGCATCCTGCCCTTGATTAACGCCCAGAACTGGGAGCACGACGCCGACTTTGCCCGCGTCTACCTGACCTGGGGCGGCTACGCCTACACTGCAAACGCGCAGGGCACACCCGCCGAGGCTGCCTTCGCCGCTGCTCTGAGCGGCGTACAGGTAGCGACCAAGAACCAGGACACCCGCGAACACGACCTCTTCGACAGTGATGACTACCTCCAGTTTCATGGCGGCATGATCGCTACCATCCGTGCCCTGACCGGCCAGAACCCGGCGCGTTACTTCGGTGACAGTAGCGACCCGGCCCGCCCCAAGACCCGCGACCTGTGCGAAGAGGCCCGGCGCGTCTTTCGCGCCCGCGTAGTCAATCCGAAGTGGATCGCCAGCATGCAGCGCCACGGCTACAAGGGCGGCCTGGAACTGGCGGCGACGGTAGACTACTTGTTCGGCTACGACGCCACCGCCGAGGCGCTGGAAGACTGGATGTACGAACAGGTGACCGCGCACTATCTGCGTGATCCTGAGGTACAGCAGTGGCTCGAGCAGGCCAACCCGTGGGCCTTACAAGCTATGGCCGAGCGACTGAGCGAGGCCCACCAGCGCCAACTCTGGGCCAACCCGTCGCCCGAGGCCCTGGCAACCCTTGCTGCCCTACTGGAACGTGGCGAGGAGTGGCGCGAGGGCCTCAGCCGACCGGGCGGGCAAGCTGAGGAGCGGGCATGAGCAACAACGACTGGTATCGCTACCATGCGCCACGCCGCCTTGTCGGCTTAACACTAGAGCGCATCGCCGCCGATAGTGCCGCCGCCGAGCACGATATTGACGCGGTGCTGGAACGCACCGAGCTCGCGCCGGACGCGCGCATCCTTGAAGTTGGCTGTGGCTGGGGCCGCCACAGCCTCGCCCTGGCCCGGCATGGCTTCACTCAGGTATGCAGTATCGATATCGCGCCCGAACCGCTCACCATCGCCGCAGCGCTAGCAAGCGAGCGCGGCCTACGCTGCGACTTCCAGCTCCAAGACTTTCTGGGGGTGCGCAATCGCCCCTTCGCCGCAATCCTCTCGCTCTACGACCGCAGTGTATGTGGCTTTCCGAGCGAGGCCGAAGATCAGCAGAGCCTGCATCACCTCGCGGGCCTGCTCGCACCAGGCGGCTGGTTGGTCTTCGGGATCAACGACTGGCCCTTCCATCTGCCGGAACCCCGGCGCGACTGGCGCGAGACCTCTGACGGCATCGAGTTGATCGAGGTAACGATCAACCGGGCGGCGCTGACATGCACCGACCGTACCACGCTCATCCGGCCTGATGGGCAACGTGACCGCTACGATCTCACACGTCGCCACTACGTTCTGCCTGAACTGGTTCGACTCTTGAATACTGCCGGTTTCACGCTTACTGCCGCCCAGCATCGCCTCGTTGGTCGCCCTTACGGCACCGGTGAGGATGGTCTCTTTGTCTACGCACGAAAGGAATGCCCATGACTCACTCGCAACGTTGGTCGCTGGTCGCTGCGGGGGCACTGGCCCTGATCATCTTTGAGGCTCGTCCGGCCTATGCGATGCACATTATGGAGGGCTTCTTGCCACCGTTGTGGGCGGCCTTCTGGTTCGCTGTTGCCCTCCCGTTCTGGGTGCTTGGTCTGCGTCGGATCAATCGCTTGATCGCCGAACAGCCCGAGACGCGCATGATGCTTGGGATGGCTGGGGCCTTCGCCTTCGTGCTCAGTGCCTTGAAGATTCCCAGCGTCACGGGATCGAGCAGCCATCCCACCGGTACCGGCCTCGGCGCAATTCTCTTCGGCCCAGCGGTGATGAGTGTGCTGGGAACGATCGTGCTGCTCTTCCAGGCGCTGCTGCTGGCCCACGGTGGGCTGACCACCCTCGGGGCTAATGCCTTCAGTATGGCGATCGTCGGCCCGCTGGTTGCCTGGGGGATCTGGCGTGGCTTGAAGGATCGTGCCCCGCTCTGGCTGGTGGTTTTCCTGGCTGCGGCACTGGCAAACCTGGCGACCTACGTGATCACTGCACTTCAACTCGCGCTTGCGTTTCCTGATCCCGTTGGCGGGTTTGTGGCCTCGTTTGTCACCTTCGGCACGATCTTCGCCGTCACCCAGATCCCGTTGGCAATTGCTGAGGGTCTGCTGACGGTTCTGATCTTCAATGCACTCCATGCCAATGCGCAGCCTGAACTCACAAGCCTTGGCGTGCTGAAAGGAGTCTCATGATGGAGAGCAAACCGTTTGGCTGGAATGTTGCGCTCGTCCTGCTGGGCGTCGTGATCATTCTGGCGATCATTCCCCTGCTGCTGGTGACTGACTCGGAGTTCGGCGGTGCCGATGGCGCGGCGGTAGACGCGATCCTTGCGATCGCCCCTGAGTACGAACCCTGGTTCGAGCCACTCCTTGAACCACCCGGTGGCGAGACGGAGAGTCTGCTCTTTGCGCTCCAGGCTGCACTCGGTGCTGGATTGATTGGCTACTTCTTTGGCCTTAAACGCGGTCAGCGTACAGCTCAACCAAGCTTGTCCAATGAGTCACGGACGGGCTAAGACCAATACCAACGCCCTACGGGGCAAGCTCCCCTCCAAAAGCCCATCGCGACTGGGATAACCTCCGTGCATCTGATCGACCGCTACGCCTATAGTAACGCCATCCGCACGCTCGATCCGGCTCAGAAGGGCGGGTTGAGCGGGCTGGCGCTGCTGCTCTGCCTGTTCCTGGACAGGCCGGTGGTTGGGTTGCTGACCATCATCTGGATGTTCGCACTCACGACGCTGTGGGCGCGCATCCCCGTGCTGGTCTTTGGACGCGTATTACTGACCGAGGGGTTATTCCTGGCCTTTTCTGTGCTTGGGGTGGCCGTGAGCATCAGCCTCAGTCCGCCGACCTCAACAATGGCATGGCAGGTCGGCCCACTCTGGCTCAGTACCAGCATTGAGGCGCTCGAACTGACCCTGCGTCTCCTCACGCGTGCGCTGGGCTGTGCGGCGGCCTTGAACTTCCTGATTTTAACCACGCCGCTGACCGACCTGATCGAGGTGCTGCGCCGCCTGCGGTTGCCCGAGACGCTGATCGAACTGATGACGCTGATCTACCGGGCAATCTTCGTCTTGCTCGAAAGCCTCGAACGGATGCGCACGGCCCAAGACACCCGCCTGGGCTTCAGCACCCCCGGGCGGGCGCTACGGAGCGCTGGCTTGCTCGGAAGCCAGTTGTTCCTCGATGCCTACCGGCGTAGTCGGCGGCTCGAAGTAGCGTTAGAAAGCCGAGGGCTTGCAGGGCCGCTGCGGGTCATACCTCTCGCGTACACCGCTGATCGCCGGGTATGGTGGTTCGCTGCCGCGCTCGCGGCAACGCTCTTGTTGGCCCGTTTTGGGTCGCTGTTCCCGATCTAGGAGTAAGATGAGCGCCGTCTTGGAGTGGCACAACCTGCATTTTACGTTTCCAGGTGCAACTGAGCCAGCCCTGGCGGGCGCATCATTACGCCTTGCGGCGGGTCAGCGTGTGGCGCTGTTGGGGCGCAATGGCGCGGGCAAGAGCACGCTGCTGCTGCATGCCAACGGCATCTTGCGCCCATCGGCGGGCGTGGTGCGCGTGGGCGGCGTTTCACTTGACTACAGCCGCCGCGGGCTGATCGCTGCCCGGCACCAGGTTGGCCTGGTCTTCCAGAACCCTGACGACCAACTCTTCAGTGCCAGTGTGGCCCAAGACATTAGCTTTGGGCCGCTCAATCTGGGCCTGGATCTGGCCGAAGTACGCCAGCGCGTCGCCTCGGCAGCGGCACGCTGCGAGGTTACTGACGTGCTTGAGCGCCCAACGCACGCCCTGAGCGGCGGGCAGAAGACCCGGGTAGCTCTGGCGGGCGTACTAGCAATGGAGCCACGAGTCATTTTGGTCGACGAGGCGACCGCTGGACTCGATCCCTGGATGCGCCGCCAGATCTTTGCGATCTTCAACCGACTGGTGACGCAGGGCGTTACCGTGCTGTTGGCGACCCACGACCTGGATGTGGCTGCGCATTGGGCCGACCTGGTCGCCGTGATGGAGGCCGGGCGGGTGGTGGTTGCGGCACCGCCTACACAGGTCTTTGCCGACCCAGACCTGCGTACGTTGTTAGGGCCGGTTTCACCCTGGGCGGTAGATGAGGGAATGTCTGATGAATAGCTCTAAGCGGTCGCAACTCGCCACCCGTTGTCAGGTACTCCTGATCGCCATGGCTGCCGATACGCTGCTTGGCGATCCGCCCAACCAATGGCATCCGGTCGTTGCCCTTGGCGGCTGGATGCGTCTTGGTGAAGCGCTGGCTCCACTCGATCCGGCAGCGCGTCTGGGCTGGGGCGCAGCTTGGCTGGGAACTGGGGCGGCGCTCATCGGCAACGCGGCTCGTCTCGTGCCACGCCACAGGCTCATCCAGGGACTGATTGGCTCAACCCTGCTGGCCTATCGCGGCCTGGATCGGGCCGTTGGCGAGGTGCAAGCGGCGCTCGAACCGGGCGATCTGGACGAGGCGCGGCGGCTGCTCAGTTGGCACCTGGTGAGCCGGCCCACCAACGACCTGGTTGCCGAAGAAGTCGCTGCTGCGGCCATCGAATCCCTGGCCGAGAACCTCTCCGATAGCTTTGTCGCACCACTGCTGGCGTACCTTGTGGGTGGCTTGCCAGCCATGGCGATCTATCGTCTGGTGAATACTTCGGATGCGATGTGGGGCTACCGCAATGCACGCTACGAGCACCTGGGCAAAGCGCCTGCCCGTCTGGACGATGCGCTCAATCTGCTACCCGCCCGCCTCACGGCGCTGGTGATTGCGCTGGCGGCCCAGATCGTCAATGGGCGGGGCGGCGCGGCGTGGCAGACTGCCCAGCGCAACGCAGCGCGGACGGCCTCGCCTAATGCGGGTTGGCCGATGGCGGCCATGGCCGGTGCCCTCGATACGACCCTGACCAAACGCGGTCATTACCGCCTGGGCCAGGGCCATCGCGTCCCTGATCCGGCGCTGCTGCGCGAGGCGCGGGCGATTGTGCGGGTTGCCGTGGTGCTCATCAGCGTGGCCTGCGCGGCGGCGAGTGGGCCTGTTTTTGTTCAGTTAATGGAGGACGCATGAGCGATTTTTTTTCCACTTTGCTCCTGATCGGCCACGGTAGTCCCGATCCGGCCAGCAATGCTGAGTTTCACCAGTTCGCTGCGGCCCTCGCGGCGCACCTTGGTGTCACCGTCCAGCCCTGTTTCCTCGAACTGGCCGAGCCATCTATCGGCGCAGGTTTCGACCGCTGCGTCGCCGCTGGGGCGCGCCAGATCGTGGCTCTGCCGCTCTTCCTTGGGCCGGGACGCCACCAGAAACGTGATGTACCGGCGCTTTTAGCTGCGGCCCAGGCTCGTCATCCTGACGTCACGCTGCGCTACGGTGCGCCGCTCGGCGCGCAACTCCACCTCGTCGAGGTGCTGGCGGATCGGGCTGCCGAACTGCTTGCCAGCGGTACAAGTGCGGTGAGTGCTGACGAAACCGCACTGCTGGTCGTGGGCCGTGGCAGCAAAGATGCCCAGAGCAATGCCGAACTGGCCCGCATCGCCCACCTGCTTCGCGAAGGCCACGGTTACGCTTTAGTTGAGTACGCCTTCCAGGCCGTGGTTGCCCCCGATGTCGCTCACGCCATCACCCGCTGCGTCAAACTGGGGGCAGGGCGCGTCATTGTCTTGCCCTACCTACTCTTCAGGGGCTTTGTCCGTGACGACATTGCCGCCCAGGCGCGGGCGGCCCAGGAGCAGTACCCTGGACTGGAGATGTTGGTTGGCGATCAACTCTTTCCCCATCCGGGGTTGCTTGCCGCAGCGGCCTTACGCTACCAGGAAATCATCGCAGGCACGGCGGCGATGACCTGCGACCTGTGTGTCTACCGGCGTCAGGCCGCCGCTGACGCTGATCATCACCATCATCACCATCACCACCATGGGCATGATCACGACCACGCGCACCACGATCACGACCACGCGCACCACGATCACGACCACGCGCACCACGATCACGAGGAGGTCAAACCGTGAGTACCCATCCCCACATGATTGCAGCCGAGTCGTTTGTGATCATCCGTCAAGCCCTGGCCGAGCGCGGCGTGATCCTGGCCCAACCTTTGGCAGCGGTGGTCGAGCGGATCATTCATACCACCGCCGACTTTGAGTTCGCCGACCTGGTGCAGACCAGCCCTGGGGCCGTCGAAGCGGGCATACGGGCGCTCCAGGCTGGTTGCGTTGTGCTCACTGATGTCGAGATGGTGCGCGTCGGCATCAATGCCCAGCGCCTGTCACATCTGGGCGGGACACTGCATTGCCTGATCGCCGATGCTGAGGTCAAAAGCGCTGCGACGGCAAACGGCAGCACCCGTGGCACGCAGAGCATGCGTCTGGCTGCCGCACGGGGCCTGCTCGATGGGAGCATTGTCGCAATTGGTAATGCGCCCACGGCCCTTGACGAAGTGATACGCCTCGTGGCAAACGGTGCCCGTCCCGCCCTGGTGATCGGCGTCCCGGTTGGGTTTGTTGGGGCCGCCGAAAGCAAAGCGGCCCTGAGCCAGGTTACCGCCGTACCCTGGCTGATCACCAGCGGGCGCAAGGGCGGCTCGACGATTGCGGTTGCGACGATCAATGCGTTGCTGCGCCTCGCCGTCGGCGCTGGAAACGACGAGTTATAGCCGATGGACGTTCCTGTTCCTCCCCGTGATCGGAAAGGCCTGCGCACCGGGTTCACTACCGGCACAAACGCGGCAGCGGCAGCCCGGGCGGCGACGCTGGCGCTGCTTAGCGGAACTTGGCCTGAGGTCGTCACGGTCACGTTGCCCACGGGCGAGACCACCACGATGACGCCGCTCGAAACTCAGCTTGAGGTCGAAAGTGCTGCGTGTTGTATGCGCAAGGATGGCGGCGACGACCCGGATGTGACCCACGGGGCGCTGATTTGTGCGACGGTGCGCCGGGTGGCAACGCCGGGGATTGCCATTACGGGAGGCCCTGGCGTTGGGACGGTCACGCTGCCCGGCCTGGGTTTGCCTGTGGGCGAAGCGGCGATCAATCCCGTGCCGCGTCGCCAGATCTTCGCCAATGTGGTTGAGGCCGTGGTCGAAACGTTGCCTGAGGGCGAGGCTTTTCTGGAACGCCATGGGCTTGAGGTGATCATCAGTGTACCCGAGGGCGAGCGCCTGGCCCAACGCACCCTTAACCCACGGCTCGGCATCATCGGTGGGATTAGCATTCTCGGCACTTCGGGCAGGGTGCATCCCTACAGTACCGCCGCCTGGCGCGCCGGGGTGGTGCAGGCCGTGCAGTTGGGTGCGTACCACAGCCCTACTTGTCTGGTGCTCGCCACCGGTGCCCGCTCCGAGCAGTACGCGATGCGGCTTTTTCCCGCATTGCCCGAACTGGCCTTTGTCGAGATTAGTATCTTTACGGGGGCCGCGTTGCGTACCTGTGTTACGCAAGGTGTTGGCGAGATTGTGCTCGTGGCGATGATCAGCCGGATCGTCAAGACCGCCCAGGGTCGCATGGTCACGCATGTCGCCGGTAATCCGGTCGATCTGGCCTTTTTAGCACAGGTCTGCCGCGAGGCGGGCGCAAGTGACGCACTCGTTACGGCAGTTGCTAACGCCAATACCGCTCGCCATATGCTCGAACTCTGTCAGGCCCACGGCGACAGGCGCCCGATCGAACGCCTGGTCACGCTGGCCCTTGTGCAGTGCCGACGGTTTGTCCAACGTATGGGTGGTGCACCGCACCTCGAAGTGATCCTGGTCGATTTTGATGGGACGGTGTTGGGAAGGCTGAGGGCTGAGGGCTGAGGGCTGAGGGCTGAGGGCTGAGGGCTGAGGGCTGACGGCTGACGGCTGAGGGCTGAGGGCTGAGGGCTGACGGCTGACGGCTGAGGGCTGAGGGCTGAGGGCTGAGGGCTGACGGCTGACGGCTGACGGCTGAGGGCTGAGGGCTGACGGCTGACGGCTGAGGGCTGACGGCTGAAGGACGTAGGGGAAAGGACGAAAGGTGACACAGCGTATCCTGGTGCTTGGGCTGACTGGCTCTGAACGTGAGCACGTCCTACCGACGTACCTTGCCCGCATTCTGGAGGCCGATCTGCTCGTCGGCGGCGACCGGCAGTTGGCTGCGTTTGCCGATGCGAACGGCGAGCGTCTGAGTCTGCGCCAAGGGGTCGGTGCAGTGGCAGCACACCTGCGCTTGGCCTTTGACGCTGGTCGCCGCATTGTTGTGTTGGCCTCGGGCGATCCGCTCTGCTATGGGATTGGGGCAAGTCTACGCCGTTGGTTCGCTGCCGAGGAACTTGAGATCGTGCCAGCCCCCTCCTCATACCAACTGGCCTTCGCGGCCCTAGCTGAACCATGGCACGATGCGGTATTGCTTAGCGCCCATGCGCGTCCACTCGCCGAAGTGCTGCCGCGTGTCCTTGCTGCACCCAAGGCTGCCATGCTCACCGATGAGCAGCACACGCCCGCCGTGATCGCCCGTGCCCTGCTTGACGCCGGACTTCCTGCTGCGACCCCCTGTGCGATCTGCGAGCACCTCGCCGAACCCGCGCAACGCATTGTGCGTACGACGCTCGCTGCAGCCACCACCCAGAGCTTCGCAGCCCTGAACGTGTTCGTGGTCTGGAACGAGCGTGCCACGGCAGCCACGTCAAACAAGCCTAGTACGGCGCTCAATCAAGAGGTTTCGGCTATCGGCTATCGGCTATCGGCTATTGCTCCCGGTCTTCCCGATGATGCTTTCAGCACGACGGGTAGCCTGATCACCAAGCGCGAGATTCGGCTGCTCAGTCTGGCTGAGTTGGCCCTTGGGCCGGGTGAGGTGCTGTGGGACATTGGCGCGGGCAGTGGGGCAGTTGGGATCGAGGCCGCACGCTGGCAACCGCTGGCGACCATCTACGCGGTCGAACGGCGGGCCGCGTTGTGGGATCACATCCGTATCAACCTGCAACGCTTTCCAGCCCCAAACGTGCAACTGGTTGAGGGCAGCGCACCTGAAGCTTGTGCGGAACTCCCCGATCCGCACGCGGTTTTTCTTGGCGGGAGCGGCGGGCAACTTGCCGCAGTGATCGCCCTGGTGCAGCAACGGCTCTTTCCTGGTGGTCGGCTTGTGATCACCCTGGTAAGCCTCGAACACCTCCAATTGGCCCGTACCTGCCTGCCCGAGGCGCACGTGGTGCAGGTGCAGGTCAGCGTGGGGACACCCATTCAGTCTATGCTGCGCCTAGAGGCGCAAAATCCAATCTTTGTGCTTAGCTGGCGGAAACCTGTATGACCACACCGATCCACTTGACCGTCGTCGGCCTCGGCCCGGGCGATCCCGACCTGATTACCATCAAGGGTCTGCGGGCGCTTGAAGCGGCTGACCTCATTTTTGCCCCGCGTAGCCGTGACGATGAGGCGAGCCGAGCGTTGCGCATTGCTGAGCCATGGATCGATCCGCAGCGCCAGCAGATCGTTCCGGTGACCATCCCGATGCAGCGTGATACCTCCCAGGCGTCAGCAGTCTATTGGGACGTCGCAACCCGCCTTGGCGCTCAGTTGCACGCACAGGCCGCACGCCATCCCCAGGGCCATGCGCGAGCGGCCTATCTGCTGCTCGGTGACCCCTTGCTCTACGGTACCTTCACCATGATCGGGAACGCCTTGCAGCGCCAGCATCCAACTATCGCGGTCACGATCATTCCGGGCATCACCTCGTTTGCCGCAACCGCGGCCCGCCTTGGCTTGCCCTTGAGCAGCGGTGACGAACGGGTTGCTATCCTGCCCGCCCCTGCCGATCCTGCCGTCCTGCGCGAGCTTTGTGCCCAGTTTGCGACCGTCGTCTTGCTGAAGGTAGGGCGCACGTTGCCGCAACTGCTTGCCGTCCTTACCGAATTAGCCTTACTCGATACGGCAGTCTATGCTGAGCATCTGGGCATGCCCGAGGAGCGGATCGTGCGTGATCTGGGCCGCCTGCGTGGCTATAAGGCCCCCTATCTGTCGCTGGTGATCGTGCGGCAAGGAGGTTGCTGATGGACGAGCACGTTTCGCCCGGAACTGTCTACTTCATTGGTGCCGGCCCTGGTGCGCCCGACCTGATCACCGTGCGCGGGCAGGCCATCATCGCCCAGGCCGACCTGGTACTCTACGCCGATAGTCTGGTGCAAGCAAGTGTGGCGGGCTTGGCCCGCAAGCCGAGTGCCCGCATCGTCGGCTCATCTGACCTGAACTTGGCTCAGTTGGTTGACTTGATGGCCGAGGCGGCTCGCGCTGGTGAGGTGGTTGCCCGCGTCCACACCGGCGACCCGGCATTGTTTGGCGCAACCCACGAGCAGATGCGCCTGCTGGCGGCCCAGGCTATTCCGTACACGGTTGTGCCTGGGGTCACGGCGGCGTTTGCGGCAGCAGCACGCCTGGGGATTGAGTTTACCCTGCCTGAAGTGACGCAGACCCTCATCCTCAGTCGGATTGCTGGGCGCACGCCTGTGCCCGAACCAGAAGCCCTACACAGCCTCGCTAGCCATGGGGCCTCGCTGGCGCTCTATCTGAGTGTGGATCAGATCGAGCAGGTTGCCCACGAACTCCTCGCAGGTGGCAGCTACCTTGCCACGACCCCGGTTGCGGTTGTGTACCGGGTGACCTGGCCTGATGAGCAGATCCTACGCGGTACGCTCGCTGAGTTGGTGACGCTGGTGCGCAGTGCGGGGTTGACCCGTCACACCCTGATTCTGGTTGGGGCTGCGTTGGCACCGGATCCGCAAACGGCGGTGAGTCGCCTCTATGCGCCGACGTTTGCCCACGGCTACCGTGCGGCAACGAGCAGTGCCCCGCCCACACTGGCAGGTAACGAGTTGCTGCCGGATCACGTCCTGATGGCGGCTTCTCCCTCGCCTACAAGAGGCGCGGGGGGAGCGCACTCATCGGCTGCTGCCGAACACTGTATCTCTGAGCGCACCCCCATCGCAGACTCTGCCAATCAGTCTGCGCCCACTGTCATCGCCGTTACGCGTGCCGGGGCCGAACTAGCGATGCGCCTGGGCCAAACGCTGGACAGCATCCCGCTCGTCCCGGCGCGCTTTGCCCCCGCGGGCGATCGCACCAAGGCCTACGCTGAGCCGGTGGCTGACGTCATCCGGGCGCATTGGGCAACCAGTCGTGCGCTGGTGCTGATCATGGCGACCGGGATTGCCGTGCGGGCACTGGCACCGTTGCTCGATCACAAGACCCGCGATCCGGCAGTCGTCTGTCTGGACGAAGCGGGGCAGTCCGTGATCCCCCTGCTGGGTGGCCATCGCGCTGGTGCCAACGCGTTGGCGCGGCGCATTGCCACGCTCACAGGTGGGCACGCCGCCGTGACGACGGCGAGCGACATCCAGGATCAACCGGCCCTTGATTTGCTGGGGCGCGAACTGGGCTGGCAGGTTGATCCTGACTCGGCCATGACCCACGCGATGAGTGGTCTGGTCAATGGTGAAGCGATTGGTTGTTACGTTGATCCGGCCTTGCCTGAGCCGCGTCACCAACTCGTAACCTGGTTCGCTGACTGTCCCAACGTGACCTTCGTTGCGCAGCCGGAGGAGTTGCTGGAAGCGCGCTACTACGCGGCTTTGCTCGTGACCCATCGTGCGCTGGAGGCACTCTGGGCACCGCTGCGGACCAAGACCGTGCGGTATCGTCTGCCCCTGCTTGTAGTTGGCCTCGGCTGCCGCCGGGGCGTTCCCGCCGACGAGTTGCACGATGCTCTTATTGCCACCCTCGCCGATACAAACCTTGACGGAACGACCATCGCGGCCCTGGCGACCATCGATCATAAAGCTGACGAGGATGGGTTGCTGGCCCTAGCTGATCGGCTCGGCGTGCCCCTGCAGATCGTGGCGAGCCACGCGGTAGCGCAGCTTGATCGTGACGCCTTTAGTGCAAGTGCAGCCCAGCGGCATTTCGACCTTCCCGGCGTCGCCGAACCCTGTGCCACCCTGGTCGCTGGTGGCCCCTTGCTCGTGCCCAAACGAGCCTTTGCGCGCTGCACCGTTGCGGTGGCGCTCATAGCGAACGCAGCACGCAGCACGCAGCACGCAGCACGACTCCCCTCTCAACTTCCCCCCGCTGGGGAGAGGAGTGCGGCTCAGACCCGACCCGACACCCCCGTTGCGTCCAGCGGTGCAAGCTCCCAACTTCATGCCAAAGGCACTGATGTAGGCCTGAGTTCCCCCGCTCCCGCAGATGGAAGCGAGGGACAGGGGGGAAGAGCGGATGGCGCATCGCAATGTCCGAAACCATCCCTAACTACAGATGTCGCCCGGGCCGCACCAGAGTCACCCGGCCAACTCACCCTGGTGAGCCTGGGGCCGGGTGATCCCCAGCAGATGACCCTGGCCGCCCATACCGCCCTGCGCGAAGCCGAGGTGGTTGTGGGTTATCAGGGCTATATCAACGCCATCGCCGCTACGCTCACGCCCAATCAACTCATCATCGCCTCGGGTATGAAGACCGAGATCGAACGGGCTCAGCAGGCGCTGACTCACGCGACCGCCGGACGCCGTGTGGCCCTCGTCAGCAGTGGTGATATTGGCATCTACGCGATGGCTGGCCCCGTCTTCGAGTTGCTCGCTGCGCAGGGCTGGACGGGTACCGCGCCAACCGTCACCGTCCTACCCGGCATTAGCGCCTTTCAGGCGGCGGCGGCAAAGCTTGGGGCCGCGATCAGTCACGACTTTGCGGTGATTAGCCTCAGTGATCTCTTGACCCCGTGGGAGTTGATCGTGCAACGTCTGCACGCGGCGGCAGCGGGTGACTTCGTGATTGCGCTCTACAATCCGCGTTCGCGTGAACGGCACTGGCAACTCGGGGCTGCGCTGGAGATCGTGCGCACCCAGCGCCCAGCGACGACTCCCGTCGCCTTTGCGACCAATGTTGCCCGCCCCGACGAGCAGATCAGCCTGACAACCCTGGCCGAGGCTGATCCAACCGAGGCCGCGATGTTCACGGTGGTGCTGATCGGCAATCGGCGCAGCTACCGGCTTGGTGCTCAGTTCGTGACCCCGCGTGGTTACGCCGAGGCCAAATTGCCGCCAGATGAGCGTCACGCGCCAAGCTCCGGCGCGCACATTGTCCCAGCACAGCTCCATGCTCCTCTTGGTGTTCACCCCTCGCCTGCGCACGAAGGCAACCTGCCCGCATCCGCCGATGTGGACGGGCCGCCCGCACTCCCGGGTTGGCGGCGTTCCCTCAACGCTGAACAGGGACACCATGCCACCGATTATCCCATCGTGCTCACGAACCTTACGGGCAGGCTCGCCGTCGTGGTGGGTGGAGGTGCAGTTGGTGAACGCAAAGCCCGTGGCTTGCTGGCAACTGGACTGCGTATCCGTCTGATCAGCCCGACGGCCACACCGCAACTTCAGGCATGGGCCGCTGAGCAACGCCTCACCTGGGTGCAACGGGGCTACCATCCCGATGACCTTGCCGGGGCAGTTCTTGTGTTTGCTGCGACGAATCAGCGCGCGCTGAACGCGCAGATCGCCCGCACGGCAATCACGCGGGGGCTGCTCTGCAATGTTGCTGACGACCCGAGCGCAGGCAATGTACATCTGCCTGCCCTCTATCGTGGAACCGACGTCACCGTGGCGGTCAGTACGAGCGGGGTCGCCCCGGCCCGGGCTGCGGCGCTGCGTGACCGGATTGCGCGTTGGCTTACTGGCGATGCGCCTGAGGAGATCCAATGAACGGGAAAGCCTATCTGGTTGGTGCCGGCCCGGGGCGCGCCGATCTCATTACTGTCCGTGGCCTGAACCTGCTGCGCCAGGCCGATGTGGTGCTCTACGACTGGCTGATCGCGCCGCAACTGTTAGTTGAGGTTTCTACCCGTGCTGAACTGATCTTCGTTGGCAAATCGCACGACAAACACCGTTTCGAGCAGGAAGCGATCACGGCCCAGATCGTCGCCCACGTCCGGGCCGGTAAACAGGTCGTGCGGCTCAAAGGGGGCGACCCCAGCGTCTTCGGGCACGCTGGCGAAGAGGCCATGGCGCTGGCCGAGGCGGGCCTACCATTCGAGATCGTCCCCGGCGTTTCGTCAGCCATCGCCGCCCCAGCCTACGCGGGTATCCCGCTCACCTATCGTGGTCTCGCCGCTGGCTTTGCCGTCGTGACCGGCCACGAGGCTGCGGACACACCCAGTCCTGTGGATTGGCACGCCCTCGCCCGCATCGCCACCCTCGTCGTATTGATGGGCTTGCACCGCGCCGATCGCGTCTGTACGGCACTGCTTGATGCCGGGCGTGCCCCGAGTACGCCAGTCGCCGTCATCAGTCGGGCAACGACCCGCGATCAAACCGTGGTGTGTGCGACCCTCGCTTCATTGCCCGCCGCGTTAGCAGCCCAACCCCTGCCCACCCCAGCTATTCTCGTGATTGGCGAGGTGGTTGCGCTATCCGAAGCATTGGCCTGGTTTGATCCGACCACCGAGCATGCCCCCTTTCTGGATTTCGACCAGATGCAGGAGGGACACCATGGCTGAGCCAACGTCCCCGCCGTCTACCCCTGGCCTGAGTCTGCCCCGCCTGCTCCTGGCTGCGCCAATGAGCGGCAGCGGCAAAACGACGATCACCGCCGGGTTGCTGGCGGCTCTCCAAGCCCGTGGTCTCGTCGTTGCGCCCTTCAAGTGCGGGCCGGACTACATTGATCCCAGCTACCACAGCCTGGCCGCCGGACGCCCCTGCCATAACCTTGATGCTTGGCTAGTACCGGAAAAACACATTGCTAGCATGTTAGTACGGCGTTCTACGGGGGCTGACCTTGCCCTCATTGAGGGCGTTATGGGCCTCTTCGATGGCTACGCGGGCGACGACGATACGGGCAGCAGCGCCCACATCGCCCGCCTCACCGCGACCCCCGTCGTGATCGTGCTCGATGCGCGGGCCATGGCCCGCACCGCCGCCGCCCTCGTCGCGGGCCTGCGTGATTTCGATCCGCGCCTGCGGGTCGCTGGGGTCATCTGCAACCGTGTCGGGAGTCCGCGTCACGCCCAGTTGCTCGCCCAGGCGATCAAGGATGGCACCGGGCTGCCCGTCGTAGGCTGGCTGGCCCGCGACGAGACGATCAGCCTCCCTGAACGCCACCTTGGCCTGATTCCTACCGCCGAGCCGGGGCGCTGGCAGGCCTGGCTTGCCGAGGTGCGTACCCGCATCGAGGCCAGCGTGGATCTCGACCGGTTGCTTGCTTTGGCCCACACAGCACCACCCTTAAATTTCGGGTCGGACAGGGATCGCACTGCGCATCTTCTCGATCCTTACCGAACGGTTCCGACTGCTCCTGGGAGCGAGGGCGTCCCGCCCTCACCGGTAGGTGCAGGCAAGACGCCCGTGCTCCAGAGTCGTATCCTTGCTCCCAGTCCTGAACCGTTCCAGCCTTACCCCCTCGCGCATCCTTCATACTCCTCGAACCCGGTGATCGCCGTCGCTCGCGATGCCGCCTTCAGCTTCCTCTACGAAGAGAACCTCGACTTGCTACGCGCTGCGGGGGCCACCATTGCCTATTTCAGCCCGCTCAATGCTGCGGCGCTGCCCCCAGGGACAGGGGCGCTCTATCTTGCAGGGGGTTTCCCCGAGTTGTACGCCGCCCAACTCAGCGCGAATACGGCGCTGCTCGCGGCCATCCGCGCTGCAGCAGCCTGCGGCCTGCCGATCTACGCCGAGTGCGGCGGGCTGATGTATTGCACCGAAGCAGTGGTGGATGGGGTCGGAACGACCTACCCGATGCTCGGCTTGCTACCTGGGCGCTCGGTGATGACGCCCCGCCTGACCCTGGGCTATCGCAGCGTGCGTGCAACAACGGATAGCTGGCTCTGGCGGGCTGGTGAAACCGTGCGCGGTCACGAGTTTCACTATTCGGTCTGGGAGGATCGGCCCAGTGATCTGCCCCCACTCTATACCTGTCTGCCCGACACCTTCCGTCCCGCTGCGCGTCCCGAGGGAGGGCAGATCGCCAACCTCCTCGCCTCCTACGTTCACATCCACTGGCTGGCCTATCCGGTTCTGGCCCAGCGGTTTGTCGCTGCGGCTACGATGTTTGTTCGTCCGCCCCTCAACCACTCGTGGGTCTGAGCCTGCCCGCTCAGGCTCCTCGCTGTCCTTCCGAATCAATACAGCGCATCGGTCATGCCAACATCTGGCTACGCACACAGGAGACACCAATGAGTCTGTTGCACACCACGATCCAGGCGATCCATCCCCTCGATCTGGCCGCCATGCATGCCGCACGCGTCCGGCAGGATCAATTGACCAAGCCGCAGGGTGCCCTCGGTCGCCTGGAGCGTCTGTCAATTCAGCTTGCGGGCATTACCGGCCAAGCCCGCCCGCGCCTGCACGCCCCTGCCGTGATTGTGATGGCTGCCGACCACGGCATCGCCCACCAAGGCGTGAGTGCCTACCCCGCCGAGGTGACGCCGCAGATGGTGTTGAATTTCCTTGCGGGTGGCGCGGCGATCAATGTGCTGGCGCGCCACGTCGGGGCACGGGTTGTCGTCGTTGACATCGGCGTGGCCGCCGAACTGCCGCCCCATCCTGATCTGCTACAACACAAGATCGCCTTCGGTACCAGCGATTTCACCACAGCCCCGGCGATGCGCCAGGCCCAGGCCCATGCGGCGCTTGAAACCGGCATCTCGGTCGCCAATGCCCTGATTGACGCAGGCGTGGATTGTCTCGCCACGGGTGATATGGGCATCGGCAATACGACCGCGTCGAGTGCGCTGGTGGCTGCCATCACCGGACAGCCAGTGGCGGAGGTGACGGGGCGCGGGACGGGCATTGATGATGCCGCCCTCATCCGCAAGATTGCCCTGATCGAACAGGCGCTCGCGCTCCATCAACCCAACCCCGCCAATGGTCTGGAGGTGCTTGCCAAGCTTGGTGGCTTCGAGATCGGTGGCCTGGCGGGGGTGATGCTTGGGGCTGCGGCCCGCAAGATTCCGGTCGTGGTTGATGGTTTCATTTCGGGGGCGGCGGCCCTGATCGCCTGCCGCCTGGCTCCTGACCTTCAGCCCTACCTGATTGCCGCCCATCGCTCCGTCGAACGGGGGCATCAGGCGATCTTTCGTCAGCTTGATCTGAACCCGCTGCTCGATTTAGATTTGCGCCTGGGCGAAGGAACCGGGGCGGCGCTGGGTCTTTCGCTCTGCCAAGCTGCCTGCAAGATTCTAGACGAGATGGCAACCTTTGGGGAAGCCGGGGTCACGGATCGCGCATGAACCAGCGCATCATACTCTTCACCGGCGGGGCGCGCAGTGGCAAAAGCGCCCGCGCCGAACAGTACGCCGCCCGCTTGAACCAACCCGTCTTGTACCTGGCGACCGCCGAGGCCCGCGACGACGAGATGCGCACGCGGATTCGTCACCACCAGACCCGTCGTCCGGCCATGTGGGCGACCCACGAGGAGCCCCTGGCCGTAGCGGCTGTCCTTGCGACCGTGGCACCAGGCACGGTGGTGCTACTCGATTGTCTTTCACTGCTCGTCAGCAACCTGTTGCTGGCCTACGAGCATGATCCGCAGCCGGTGATCGAGCGCGAGGTTGCGGCAAGCATCCAAACTGCGCAGGCCCGTACCCTGTTGGTCGGTGACATTGATACCGGCGGCATCTTCGCCCAGTTGCTCGGGACGCTCATGCTGCTGGAGCCAGCCGAGCGAGCGTTGGTGCAGGGGCTGATCGTCAACCGGTTTCGCGGCGACCAGGCCCTCTTTGCCGACGGGATCACGATCCTGGAGCAACGCAGTGGCGTCCCGGTGCTGGGCGTGGTTCCCTGGCTTACCGATCTTGGTCTACCCGAGGAGGATGCAGTAGCGCTTGAACGAGGGGCCCAGTCCCACCGTGAAGGGATGACCATCGCCATCATGAAGCTGCCGACAATTGCCAATTTTGACGATTTTGACCCGTTGGCTGCCGAACCCGGCGTCAGTGTGCGCTATATCGAGTGCCCCGAGCACCTGGGAGGTGCGGCGGCCGTCATCCTGCCGGGGGTCAAGCACACCCTGGCGGCACGGCGCTGGCTGCGTGAGCGCGGCTTCGACACGGCGCTGCGAAGCTTCCCTGGGGCCGTGGTCGGGATCTGTGGCGGCTACCAGTTATTGGGCGAGCGGATCAGCGATCCACTTGGCGTCGAAGGTGTCGGCGGCGACGAGGTCGGGCTGGGGTTGCTGCCGGTCGCAACCAGTTTCAGCCCCGCGAAGCGCACCATGCAGGTGGTTGGCACCGCGCGGATCCCTTGGGCGCGGGGATTGCCGCTCAGCGGCTACGAGATCCATATGGGTCGCACCCAGGCGTTGGCTGATGCGGCCCCGGTGGCTGACATTACGCATCGTGGGAACGAGGCAGCGGCTACACCGGACGGCCAGTGGAGCGCCGCCGGGCGCATCTGGGGCTGTTATCTCCACGGGGTATTTGCCAACCCGGCGTTTCGTCGGGCCTGGTTAAGCTCGCTGGGCTGGCCACTCCCCGCCGATGCAGCCGACACCGATCCGTACCAGCGTCTGGCTGATGCGGTGGAACGTGCGCTCGATCCGGCCAGGCTCGCGGCACTGTTCCAAATGGGTGAGCGCTGACGAGTATGCAGCGCTCCTGCGCTGATAACTCATACCATAGTAGCTCGTTGTAGATAGGGAGGATGTGAGGGGACGAAGTTCCCTATGAAACACCACAACGGGGCCGACGCTCTGACAGCGCCGACCCCGTTGTGGTGTAGTTCTATGCTTCACGTAACATCGCGCCGAGCGCGAGCAGGCTCACAGCCGCGTTGAGTGCGGATGCATCGAGGAGCAACTGGGCAGCGGCGCCGAGGCGCGTCGGCTCCACGGACAGGAGGAAGGTGTCGTTTGGCGGCGTCTCGCTGGTGGCGAGCGACTGATACACGGCCTGCGCCTCCTGGGCAAGGGTCTGGAAGAGGGCGGCGCGCACCGCAGCAAGCAGGATCGGGGAGGGCTCTAGGATGTCTGGCTCCGGCTCGATCATGAGGCGCGTCGGGCCTGAGGGCGCCGTCGCCGGGCGGGCAGTCTTGCCGCGACTACGTCCACGGCTGGCAGTTCCCACGGCTTTCGGCGTAGGAACGGCCAATGGCTGAAGGAACGTGGGCTGCGCGATAGGCGCAGCTGACACACCCAGGTCGAAGAGGACGCACTGTTCGGCTGCCGTCTCATTTGTGATTGGCGGTAACTCTGTCACGGTCGTTCTCCGGTTCTTGTCGGCTTCTCCAGCCGGGTAATGTCTTCCACGGATAGGCCCGCCGCTCGGGCAAGGTTCCCGGGCGTGATCGCGGTGGAGCGCATTGTGAGGCTCACGAGATCGAGGGCGGTCTCGAAGGTGGTGAGCTGCCGCGCGACGATCAGCTGGTAGAGGTACTGGCCAGTGATGGCCGCCATCGCCTGGTTCACCATCAGGCTCTGGCGCTCGTCGCGCATCGCCGGGGCACAGGCATCCGCCTTAACCAGCGGCTGCTGATCAAGAAGGTGGGGGTAGCTGAGGCTCGGCGCGGGCAGCGCGGTGCAGAGACCGCCGAGGGCGCAGGCCCCGATCAGTTGCTGGCGCTCGGTCGCGCTGCCGATCAGCACCGTGCCCCAGGCATGCTCGTTGCCGACGTCGAGCCAGAGCCGCCACTGCTGCTGCGCGAGCGCCTGATGCAGCGCTCGGCGTCCCATAGCGCCGTCGACGGCACCGACCAGTACGCCGATCGCCTGGTAGGGCGGCGCGAGCTCGCGGAGCAGTTCCGCAGTAGCCATCGCGGGCACCGCCTGGATGGCCAGCCCGAGCGCCGCGTTGAGCCGGTCGGCCAGGGTTGTCGCCTTATTGCGGCCCAGCTTGGCCGGGCTGAAGAGCTGCCGGCCCAGGTTGGCTCGTTCAACGCGGTCGCCGTCGATGAAGCAGAGCTGAAGCAGCGGCCCGCCCCGCTCACGAAGATGCACCGCGATTCGAGCGAGGCTCATCGCGAGGTGCGAGCCCGTGCCGCCGCAGCCGACGAGGCAGATCGTGATTGGCTGCGTGGCCGGAAGGACGTACGGACACGGGTTGTCCGCCGTGATGCTCAGCGCTAGCGGTGTGACCGCGCTCATCGCCGCCCCTCCTGCCATGCCCGCCCTGAGAGCAGCCAATCGAGGTCGTGCGCGACGGGCACCAGGTCGTCGAGTGGGTAGGGTGTCTCGGGGCCGAGCGAGCGGTAGAGCGCCATCACGCTCCGCGGCTTGCGCCGGCTGCGCTGCTGGGCGATGTGGCTGTTGAAGAACGAGCCTTCCAGGTACAACTCAAGCGCTGGCAGCATGGTGTCCGCCCCGGCGTCGCCCCGCGAGTCGGTGCTTCCCCAGCAGATGCCGCCCTGGTCGTAGGTGTTCGGGAAGGGCGCGTGATAGAGCGGCGTGCGTAGCTCTGGCCGGTCAAGGGTGTTCAGCGCGAAGATGCGGTAGTCCTGCCCGCAGCCCGTCCAGATCAGCGGCGGCGTCTGAATTGCGCAGGGCCGACGCGGGCCGGCGATGCGCAGCGCGGCCTGGCGCGGGGCGACGTACAGGACGTAGAAGCGCTGCCCGTTCACGGTGCCGGTGCCCAGCGTGCCGGGCGGGAGCAGCCCCGAGGTTGTCGGGAGCTTCCCAACGGCCGCCGCGAGATCCTCGGCGCGGATCGGGTAGCTCACCCACCCCTGGCCTTGCCGGCGGGTCAGGTAGACGCTGTCATCAAAGATCGCGATCTGCACGCGGGGCATCCGGTCGATCACCATGGTCTGGCGGATCGGCCGTGGCCGTCCCCGCAGCCAGGGCCGCCTGCGCAGTTCAGCGGGTACGTTGGTCGTCGTCATGTCATCACTCCTGTTCACGAGCCTTTTAGCTTGACCCACGGCAGCCCCGTTCTGCACCCCGATTCGGTGGGGCGCTGTCAAGGTGCCGAAGTAGGCTTTCAGCCCGTTGCTATGCGGTTTCGTGCTCGATCACCATGGTTGCAGGGGTGCAACCTGATGCTGCCGCCGTGATTACCCTGGACAGGAGCTCCTTCAGGCTGGCTGGGTCGGCGATCAGGTGCGCGTTCAGGTCGCGGTAGGCGTCAGCAATGGCCTCAGCCTCGCGCTGCAGCTTCGTCGTCGAGGCCG
>JBLWKA010000072.1:8315-28296 GCA_048381555.1 Oscillochloridaceae bacterium umkhey_bin13 | reverse complement strand
CACGCGGGAGTGTCCACACAGTTCCCCCCCCCCAGGCCGGGGCGGGGCAGGTCGGTGGGGCCGCGCCCGGCGCCGCCACAGCGCCCGTCCCTACGCAGGTAAGGGGCGATTGTGACCTGACGGTGGGGCAAGGATCCGAACCGATGCACAGCGATGGCACAACCAGTACCGCCCCACGCGGGTGTGGGAGTCCATGGGACTCCCACCTCCCTCTGACGGTGGGGCAAGGATCCGAACCGATGCACAGCGATGGCACAACCAGTACCGCCCCACGCGGGTGTGGGAGTCCATGGGACTCCCACCTCCCTCTGAATCGTGTAGAAAAACCATGAACCCACGCGGACGTGTTGTGCTGATTACGGGGGCTTCGGCGGGTATCGGGGCTGCCACGGCTCGCCTTTTTGCGGCTGCCGGGGCTGGTCTGGTGCTGGCAGCACGGCGGCCCGCTCCACTGGAAGCCCTGGCGGCGAGCTTGCCCGTCGCCCGCGCTATTCCTACCGATGTCGCCGATCCGGTGGCCTGTGCGGCCCTCATCGAACAGACCGTGGCTACCTATGGGCGGCTCGATATTCTGATCAATAATGCCGGGGTGGGCCTGGTAGGCCCGGCGGTGGCGTTGCCACCTGCGGCACTCGATCAGGCCCTGGCTGTTGATCTACTTGGCCCGCTTGCCTTGATGCAGGCGGCTGCCCCGCTGATGCAGGCCCAGGGTCGCGGCCAGATCATCAATGTGTCGTCGGTGCTGGCGGTGCAGCCGCTGCCCTACCTGGGGGGCTACGCCGCTGCCAAAGCCGCCCTCGAACGGCTGAGTGAAGCCGCTCGGATGGAATTACACGGCACTGGGGTGATGGTCAGTGTGGTGCGCCCCGGGACGACCCAGACTGGGTTTGGGGGCCGTCAACTTGGGGAGGGGCGTCAGATTCGGCGGATTTCGCCTAAGGGTGTGCCACCCGAGGTGGTCGCCCGCACGATTCTGCGGGTGGCCCAACGCGAACCGCGCCTGGCCTATGTGAGCCTGGGCGACCGTTTAGGGGTCTGGCTGGCCCGCCTGTTGCCTGGTCTCGCCGAACCGGCCCTGGCCCGTGCAATTGGTTGGAGCGATGAGCATGACGGAGTAGGCGCGTGACAGAACCAACTGCGATCCCGTATTTTCGTACGCCTGCGGTGGATCCTGATGGGCAACGGGTGGCCTTTGTCTATGGCGGAGATCTTTGGCTTGCCGCAATCACCGGCGGAACCGCTGAACGGATCACGGCCCATCCGGCGTCGCATAGTAGTCCCCGGTTTAGCCCCGATGGACGCTTGCTGGCTTTCCGCTCGCCCCGCACCGGCAGTGGCGAAGTCTATGTGCTGCCGCTTGAGGGTGGCCCAGTGCGCCAGTTGACTTATCACAGCGAGAAGTGTCTGGTCGAGGATTGGACTGCCGATGGGCAGGGTTTGATCATCAGCACCGACCGCGAACAGTTTGGCAAGGCGCTCTACCAACTGCCGCTTGATGGCAGTACCCCGGCGCTGCTCTATCATGAGCCCTACGAAGAGCTTGGGTATGCGAGTGTGGCCCCCGAGGGCCGCGAACTGGCCTTTTGCAATCTGCGCGAGCGCTGGTGGCGGCGTGGCCCCAATCCGTTTGCGCCAAGCGAAATCTGGTTGGCCCCGCTGGAACCTGATCAAACCGCCTTGCGTTTGCTGGTCGGGCCAGCCCAACCCGGCAATGATCAGCCGCTGGCCGCCCCTTACGCCGGTCGCAATGCATGGCCGCTCTGGGCACCCGATGGGTGCGGGCTCTATTTTGTGAGTGACCGCGATGGGATCGAAAACCTCTGGTATGCGCCGCTTGATGGCGCGCCCCCCACGCAGGTGACCCACTTCCGTGACGGGCGGCTGCTCTTTCCGCAGATCGCGCGGCGCAGTGGCCTGATTGTCTTTGAACGGGATTGGCAGATCTGGCGCTTTGACCCTAAGGCTGGCCCGCCCGAACCGATCCCGTTACGGGCACGCGGTGACGGCAAGGTGACCCCGGTACGTGACGAGGTCTGGACCCGCGGCTTGAGTGAACTGCGTCTCAGCCCTGATGGCAAGAAGGTCGCGTTTACGGTACGCGGCGACGTCTTTGCCGATTTTGCCGATAAAGAGACTGACCGCGAATTGCGCCAGGGGCCGGCGTTTCGGGTGACTGATACCCGTGCCCGCGAACGCCAGATCGCCTGGTCGCCCGATAGTCGCAGTCTGGTCTATATCTCGGATCGCCATGGCGAAGACGAGTTGTACCGCTACGATTTTGCGACCCGCCAGGAAACCCGCCTGACCAACGATCTGAGTCCCAAACAGTTGCCGCGCATCTCGCCCGATGGCAAGTGGGTCGCGTTTATTAGTGGCTTCGAGCGGGTCTGCATGCTTGCCTTGAGCGGGGGCGACGTGCGCGAGGTCTGCAAGGCGCGGTTTGTGGTGGCTGCCGATCTGGCCTGGTCGCCCGATTCGCGCTGGCTGGCCTTTCTGGCTCAGGACGAACGCTTTTTTAGTAATGTGGCCCTGGTTCCGTGCGAAGGTGGCAGCCCGCGGCAGATCAGTTTTTTGAGTAACCTGGGCGGTGGCGATCTGCGGTGGGCACCCAATGGCCAATTTATCGTCTTTACGACCGAACAGTATCGGGCCGAGGCCCAGATTGTGCGGGTTGATCTGCGCCCGCTTAGCCCACTCTTCCGCGAGGCCGAGTTCGAGAAGTTGTTCGAGGAGAAGAAAAAAGAGCCGGAGCCAGCAAAACCCGCGCCGACCGAGGCCGATCCGCCGTCAGACGATCTGCCAACGGATGATCCGCCCCCACCCGAAGCGTCTGAGGACGTGTCACCCGCCGTCGATGATGATGCTGCCCCGGCAGAAGAAGCAGCGCCACCGGCTCCACCCACAGAACCCTCTACGCCACCGGCACCGCCGTCTGGTTTGACGATTGTCTTCGAGGGCATCGAGCGTCGTCTTGGCTTCTTGACCCCGATCCAGATGGATGCCTCGGTGGCGGCGATCAGTCCCGACAGCAAAGATCTGCTGTTCCTGGCGGTCGTGGCGGGCAAAGTCAATCTGTGGATCCTGCCGCTTGATGAGCCACGGGCCGATCATCCGCCGCGCCAATTGACCGCCAGCGAGAGCAGCAAGTATGCGGTGCAGTTCGCGCCTGATGGGCGCTCGTTCTACTATCTTGAAGATGGCAACATCACGATCCGCAAATTCCCTTCGGGTGGCGAGCCGGTACGGGTGGCGGTGCGCGCCGAGGTGACGGTGGATTTTCATGGCGAGAAGCGCCAGATCTTTGGTGAAGCCTGGCGCGCCTTGCGGGATAGTTTTTACGATCCCACCTTCCGGGGCCAGGATTGGGCCGCCTTGCGGGATCGGTTTGCGCCAGCGGTGGCCGGAGCGCAGACGGCGCCCGAATTGCACACCGTGATCAACCTGATGGTCGGCGAGTTGCGGGCCTCGCACTTGGGTAGTGGCTTGGGGCAAGGATCGAGTAGCGATGGTTATACTGGAATTATCTTTGATCCCCTGGCTCTGCGCAGCGACGGCCGATTGCAAGTGGCGCGGGTCATCCCCGATAGTCCAGCCGCGCTGCTCGATCCGCCGCCCCAACCCGGCGAGCAGTTGGTCGCACTTGATGCAACCGTGCTCGGGCCTGGGGTCAGCCTGGATCGGCTGCTGCGGCGCACCGTTGGGCGACGGGTGCGCTTGCGGCTCCAGGCCCCCGATGGGAATCAGCGCGAAGTCGCCCTGCGTCCGCTTGATGCCGCGAGCTATTGGCAGTTGCGCTATCGGGATTGGGTCAATACCAACGAAGCCTATGTCCATCGGATCAGTGACGGGCGGCTGGGCTATGTGCATATCGAGCAGATGAGTTATGCTGCCTATCAGCAGTTTCTAGCCGATCTGGATGTCGAAGCCCATAGCAAACAGGGTGTTGTGATTGACGTGCGCTACAATAGCGGCGGTCATACCGCGACCTTCATTCTGGATGTGCTGATGCGCCGCACCAGTTTGCTGAGTAGTTTCCGTGAACGGGCCGCCAGCGATGCGGGACACCTGGCAGGCAATCGGGTGCTGAATAAACCCACCGTGCTGGTGACCAATGAGCGTTCGGCCAGCAATACCGAAATGCTCAGCGAGAGCTATCGGCGCATGGGCTTGGGGCGGGTGGTCGGGCGACCAACGGCGGGCGCAGTGATCTGGACCTACAGTACCCGCCTGCTTGATGGGGCCGCCCTGCGCCTGCCACGGATGGGCGTGATGACCCCCGAAGGCGAGGATCTGGAAGGGCGGGGCCGCCCGGTTGATGTCGAAGTGGCGCGCCCGCTGGGTGAATGGGCCATGGGGCGAGATCGCCAACTCGAAGCTGCGGTTGCCACCCTGTTGGCAGAACTGGAAGCATAAATAGGGTTGACGAGAGCGGCTCGCATCCGTACCATGAAGGGCAATCAGTCAATCCTCCCATAGCATCGCCTGCGCCCTGAACCAATGCGCTAGCAATAGAACGAAGGTGCCCGATGGCCACACTCGCCCCACTCCGCTTTTCAGTCTGTGTCGAGACGTTGTTTACCGACAAGCTCTTCGAGCAGCGGCTTGAGTATGTTGCCGATATGGGCTTTCCGGCCTTCGAGTTCTGGTCACGCCAGGGCAAGGATATGAATATTACCCTGGCCCTCAAGCTGGCCTTGCGGCTCGAAATCAGTTCGTTTGTGGGCAGCAGTGCCTCGTTGGTTGATCCCGCCGAGCGGAACCAGTTTCTGAGCGACATCACGCGGGCGGCAGCGTTGGCGGTTGATCTGTCGTGCGCCAATCTGATTGTGACCAGTGGCCCGGTTCTGCCCGGTATCTCACGCGAGCAGCAGCGCAAACAGATGGTGGCAACCCTCCAGGAAGCGGCCGAAACGGCAGCCGACGCCGATGTCTGTCTGGTGCTCGAACCCCTGAACCAGTTCGATCATCCCGGTACGTTCCTCTCATCCTCGGACGAAGGCTTTGCGATTATCCGCGAGGTCAACAGCCCGAATGTCAAGCTGTGTTTTGATTGTTACCATCAGCAGATTAGTGAAGGTGACCTGACTCGGCGGATCAGTGCGAACCTCGACCTGATCGGCCATATTCAGGTTGCCGATGTACCTGGTCGCTACGAACCGGGCACCGGCGAAATCAACTACGAGCATCTGTTCGGCGTACTGCGTGAGCTGAACTACAAAGGCTTTGTAGGCCTTGAATACTATCCGTTGGTGGATGCTCAGGCCAGTTTGCGGGCGATCCGGGCACTTGGGCAATGAACGTAGCCGATAGGACTACAATTGGAGGTTTGCCCTCCGTCGGGCTAAAAGCCCTCGGCTACGGGGTGCAAAGCCCGCCTGCGCGGGCTCGACAGGCCACGAAGGTGGCCTTCGCACGCAATAGCCGAGGCATTTACGCCGACGGAAACGGATCATCTGGCGAGTTCCAACTGTAGTAATAGACCGATAGCGTGCTACGACAGGTTTGTGTTCATCGGTGCGTTGGGTGGTGCCTAACGTAGCTTAGGAGCAAATATCGTGCGACAACGCCTGTTCTTGCTGGTAGCCCTGTTGCTGCCAATCCTGGTCTTTAGTCCGGCCCAACCCAGCCTTGCCCAGGGCGATCCGTCATTTGTTACCACGTTTACCATGGGACGCTCCGAATTGAATAAGTTTCCCAGCGCGGCAACCAGTAGGGCTAATGTTTATATTGCTGGCAATGCCGAAGAAAGAATCATTCGGCTCTGGTCAAAGGCGGATACGGCGAATGCGACACCCGTGCCGCTTGAGCTTGGTCTTACGAATGGCCGCCCCGACTTTACCTCGGCTGCGGTGTTTGCTGATGAGGCCGGCACGATCCATGTGGCCTGGAGTGATAATGTCGCCCGCCGCGTTTATATACGATCACAGTTTCCGGGTGGAAGCTTTGGTCCGCAGTTGACCGTTAGTGCCATCGAGCCATTCCCGGTCGAGGTGCAAGTCGCCGCGATGGAGGATGGGGTCTTTGTCTTCTGGCGCGAACCCGAAGGACCGATTCGCTATCGTCGTTCGGCAGACGCGCTCACCTGGAATGGCCCATCACTGACAGTTTTTGGGCAAGTTGCGATGCCAACCTTTAGCGTAGCAGCTGGCCCGGGGCGGCGCATGGCTCTTGGCTCGACCCATGGGATTGGGGGGGAGCATCTGAGTCCTTTCGTTTCGCTGTGGGATGCAAATAGCCAGAACTTCTTTACTGAACGCATTCCGACCCCAACCAATCAGACCTATGCCAATCCCAGCATTTCGCTCAAGCCTGATGGTGGTTATCTGACCGCATTTCGCAACGATGATGAGAGCCCGAATGTCCACGGGGTTTACATCAGTGAGCGTGGTCCGCTTGGCGGGGCGGGTTGGAATAATCCAGGTCGTATCAACCGCAGCCGGGTTTCCACCGCTTCGGCTACGGTTGACGCCTTTGGCAATGTCCATCTGTATTGGGTGTCCAGTATTAGTGGTGCGCCCGATCTGTACTATGCGTTTCGCCGCCCCAACCAAGAATTTGATCCCCGTACGTTCCAGGGTATTGGTACCGGTGGTTCAGCGATCTTCAATCTTGATACCGCCTCGAATGTGCGTGATCGCAGTTACGGCCATGCGGTCGCGGAGCGCTTTACGGGCACCGTTTCGCGCATTCAATACTACCTGTTTGCGCTACCACTGCCCATCCCGCCCCCTACCGCCGTGGGCCTGATCCTGGCAAATGAATCGCCCACGACGAATCAAGCAACGATCAGTGCAACATTGACCGGGATTGCCCATAGTCCGAACCAGATCCGCTGGCGCTGGGGTCAACCACCACTTGAGACGGATACGTTCGTGGCATTTGATCCGATCACCTCAACGCTCACGGTTGGCGTGCCAACGAGTGTCGAAGGTAACTGTACCCCGCTGACCCTCTTCACCCAACTGCGACGCGGTACACCACCCGTTGCAAATCAAGAGGGTACCAATAGCGCGACGATCTTGATTGATCGGGGCCTCCAGGTCGTCCTTGATGTGATTGCACCGGGGACGTTGGATCCACGCTATACCCGTAGCCCTGATCTCACCGTGCTAGTGAATACGGCTGCCGAATGCAGTGGGCTGATGAGTGGCAGTGTGAGTGGGCCACTCGTGGGCGGAACAATTAACATGCCCCTCAATCCGCCGCCTATTTTCACGCAACCGATTCAGGTCACCGGCGATATTGGCTCCAAATTGTTAACCTTCACGGGCAGTGATCGGCTTGGCAATAGCGCAACCGTGACACGTACCATCTTCCTTGATCCCATTCCGCCTATCTTGGTGGGGGCTGCTGATGAGACGACCACAACCCTGGTGCCAGGAACCCTGAGTCCTGTGCTGCTCAGCCTTGATCTACGCAGTCTGGAAGCCCGTGACGAAAATGGGATTCTCGCTGGGTTGGTTATCCAGGCTCAACTAACCCCAGCGACCTCAGCTGGTGATCCGCCGGCAACGCCGATGATTGGGCGTGAATTGATCATTCCCTTCACCCAGTTGGTGGTGACGACCAATTCCGATGGGACGCTCAATCTTGTGGGTACGCTTGATCTGGCGCGGTTCTTCCCCAGCAATGAGTTAGTGCCAGGTACCTATCGTTTCCAGATTGGTGTCGCCGATGGGGCCGGTAATCGCAGTGAGCGAGCGAGCGATCTGGTCTTGACCGAAGAACTTGACCGGATCGGTTTTGGGCTCTTTATCCCGCAGGTGCGCCGCTAGGCTGCTTACAGCAGCAAACAGAACGGGGTCGCGGGCAACATCCCGCGACCCCGTTCTGTTGCATGCGGCGTAGGCCGCCTTTTAATGCTGTTGCGCCCCCACGTGCAGATGGGCATTGTAGCTCGAACGGATCATCGGGCCGCTTTCGATATGGCGAAAGCCACGTCGCAGCCCCTCGTCGCGGAAGGTGGCAAACTCGGCGGGCGTGACATAACGCTCAACTGGCCAGTAACTACTATCGGGGGCCAGGTACTGCCCAATCGTCATCACATTCACATCGGCCCCGCGTAGCGCGTCCATCACCATCAGGACTTCATCGTTGGTTTCGCCCGCGCCGACCATCATGCCACTTTTGGTGACCAAGTGCGGGTCAAAGGCGCGCGCCCGCCGCAACAGTTCGATGCTCTGATCGAAGCCAGCGCGGGGCCGGAAGCGCCGGAAGATCCGTGGCACCGTTTCGATATTGTGATTCAATACATCCGGTCGGGCCTCCAGCACAGTCTGGAGCGCGTCCCAGTTGCCATCAAAATCGGGAATCAGTACCTCGATCCGGCACTCGGGCACCTGCTCGCGGATCAGTTCAATCGTGCGGGCAAAGATATGTGCGCCGCCATCGGGCACATCATCCCGGTTGACCGAGGTTAAGACCGCAAATTTTAGCCGCAGATGGGCAACCGAGTCGACGACTCGTTCAGGCTCGTGTTCGTCAATCGGGTTGGGCTTGCCCTTGCCAATCGCACAATAGCGACAGCCCCGGGTACAGGTATCACCGAGCAATAAGAAGGTGGCGGTACGATGGTTCCAGCACTCGCCCAGATTGGGGCAGCGGGCCTCTTCGCAGACCGTATGCAGGCCCTTTTCGCGCATCAGGCGATGCACATCGGCATAATTTTCGCCTGAGGGCGCACGGGCCTTGAGCCATTCGGGGCGGCGCGGGCGGGCCGGGGGCGTAGCCTGGGGCGGCGTACCGACTGGCGTTAGCGGGATCAGCTCAGCCATCGTGGTTGCTTTCTAGCACAGCGCCATGCCTGGGATGCAGCGAGGGCATGGGGAAGATTCGCGTTTCGGTAGTATTGTACCGCATCTTGTCACTTGGTTGCAGCATACCACGAGGGAGGTTTCACGGCAGCAACGCACGCAAACGATGGACTTGCCTCATGCATGGCGACTGATGAGTACACCCCGCATCGAGGCTGTGGGGCGACACTGCAAGGTAGCAATCGCTACGAAGCGACAAAATTGTCATTTTTGCGTGGTATTTCACGACGGTTTTGTGATTGACGGGATGCGCGTTCATCCGTAGACTGTAGATATGCCCGTTACATAAGCTTGTACTTGCCTAAAGCCTTTCGTAAGGAAAGACGACCAATGGCTACGTTCTGTCCAACATGTGCTGAAGCCGTAAGTGATACCAGTGTCACATGTACGTTTTGTGGGCAGCAACTCAGCCCTAGCCGCCCTTCGGCTGCGCCCATCACAAGCGCACCGCGTGAAGGGGTACCCGGTTCAGTTACGGCCCATGCGGCACCGATCACCCAACCGCTGGCGCTCCCCCCGGCGACTCAACCGCTGGCTGCCAACCCCACGACTCAACCGCTGGCGCTCCCCCCCACGACTCAACCGCTTGCTACCAACCCCACGACTCAACCGCTCGCTCCGCCCAAGCTCCGCAACCCCAATACCGCGTTCTACCTTGAGTTTTTGGGCCTGATTGGATTTTTGGGCATCGGTCATCTATATGCCGAACGGGCCGCAGTCGGTCTCATCTTGCTTTTTGGCTGGCTGGTCTGCTTTTTTGGTGGCATGGTCGTATTTTCGTTGATTGCCGGTGTCGTAGCCGCCTTTACCAGTAGCGGCTTTAATCTTTGGGCAGTCTACTTTCCATGGCTCTTTGTACCAGCCCTTGGCGCATCATGGCTTTCGGCGCTGAATGCCCGTGGGTATGTACGCCGCCAACAGGGTCTGTAAGCCTAATGCTGGGGTTTATGTTTTAGTGATGGATCCAGCGCGTAAGCTAAAGTCCCTTATAGTTTAATTCAGCTGCTTTCGCGTTCGTTTTGCGAAGGCTAGGAGTAGCATCTATGAGTGAAACATCCCCGGCAAGCGATGAAGCACAGCCCCGTAATCTGCTTGATCTGCAAAAGACCAAGCAGGGCATGATTAATGGACTACGTCGGCTGCGTGAAATTGTCGAGTACCTGAATCAAACGCCGGGTGAAACCGCGCTGATCGATGAGATGCTTGATCGGATCGAGAACCACCGCTTCACGATTGCGGTAGTAGGTGAATTTAAGCGCGGCAAGAGTACCTTTGTGAATGCGTTGCTCGGCGAAGAAGTTTTGCCTGCCGATGTATTGCCCACGACGGCGACGCTGAATCGGGTCACGTTTGATGATCTGCGCCCACGGGTGGAACTGGTCTATCGTGGCGAGCATGGTGAAGCCGAACGGCGCGAGGAGATTGGGCTGCGTGAGTTACCGCAGTACGTGACCAAACTCAACCGTGATGCCGCCCACCGGGCCGCCCAGATTCGCGAAGCGGTCGTCTATTACAACAATCGTTTTCTGCGTAAACATGTAGACATCATTGATACCCCCGGCCTGAATGATGATGATACGATGACCGCCGTGACCATGAGTGTCCTGCCCTCGGTGGATGCGGTGATCATGATGACGATCCCCGTCAATCCATTTGGCGGCTACGAGGGTGAATTCCTTAACAAATTGATGCTCGGCGATATGGGGCGGGTGCTTTTTGTGGTCAATCAAATTGATAGTATCGCCGAAGAGGATCGCCAGCGGCTGCTTGATAATATCAGTGAACGGATCGAGAAATCGATTCGTCGCAAAGCCGAAGAACGCTTTGGTACTGGCCCCGAACTAGCCGACGAACGCGATCTGTATATCAAACGGATTGGTCGCCCCCAGGTGTTTGGGATTTCGGCAGCTGATGCACTCGATGCCCGCCTGGCGAGTCCCCAAGATAATGACTTGCTCGAAGCGAGTCGCTTTGTAAGCTTCGAGGAAAAACTCGAACATTTTCTGACCTATGACCGCGGCATTGTCACGCTCCAGAGTCTGGCGGCACGGATTGTCACCACTGGTCGCAAGTTGCAGCAGCAGATTGATCAAGAGATCAATGCAGCGACGTTGAGTCAGGAGGATTTTGAGCATGCGGTGAATACGGCCTCGAAGGATCTGGAGGAGTTGCGCCGCCAGTTGAGCGAAGAACTGGATCGCATTGATCAAAGCATTGAATTGACGAGCCAGAAGGCCCGCAGTGCGCTGGTGCGTTTGGGTGACGAGATCATGCGGGCGGCGGAACAGGCGATCAATAGCGCCCCCATCCGGCCCCCGGAAATCACCAAGGAACACCAACCCCAGCTGATCGAGCGCCTCAATCATGAGGTTGGCGTCGCGGTCGAGGTTGCCCTGCGCTCCGTGATCGAGCGTGCCCAGATCCTGGCTCAGCGTGAATTTGAGCATGCCACGCAGCAGTTCAACAGTTTTGTGAGTGCGCTGGATCGCGGCTTTAACGAGATTGATCTACGCTTCGCCCGCCCCTTGCAGGACGACCCGAATGCGATTGGCATGAAGGGCCGGATTGTGCAAATGGCCTCGGGGGGCACCATGTTTGTCGGCGGCTCATTTGCCTCGATTGTGGCGGTGTCTATGTTCGGGAGTGCGTTGGTAGCAACTGCACCGATAACCTTTTTGTTAATGGTGATTGGTTCGGTCGGCTTTGTGGGCGCAGGCAGCCTGGCCTTTGGGCGCGCGATCAAAGAGAAGGTCTTTGCCAATGATCGGGTCGAGAGCTTCCGCAAAGCCTATCGTGATGCCGTGCTAGTGCAAATCGAGCAACAGGCCCAGGCCAAGCAGCCCGAAATCGAACGCCATTTTGATCAGCATGTGCGCGACATGTTTTTGGGTTTTCGGCGTCAGGTCGAAACCGAACTCGGGACGGCCATCGAGCAGCGGCGCACGCAGTTGCTTGATCTGCGTGATCGGCGCACCCGCAACGAAGCCATGACCGAAGTGCAACTTGATGAATTGCGCCGCTTGCAGAGCGAAATCACGCGTTTGATTGGCAAAGCTCATGGCCTCTCGGGTCAATTGAGTGAGATCACGGAGGTCTGATGACCGACGCGCAACTCCATTTTCGCTATAACGAAACCCGTGACCGGCTGGTGGGTTACCTGGAACGGTTGCGCTTGTATGCACAGCGCAATGGTCTGGAAGCAGCCAGTATCGCCGAAATTGATCGCGTGCTGGAACGTAGTCGCACCTCGACCTTCACGCTGGCGGTGGTTGGCGAGTTTAACCGGGGCAAGAGTACCTTTATCAACGCGTTGCTGGGCCGTCCGATCTTGCCGGCTGATGCCTTGCCGGCCACCGCCACCGTCAACCGGGTGCGCTATGGCCCGCGTGCGCTTGCGCGGGTGGTCTATAAAGCTGACGACGACGAACCTGAACGGATTGAGCCGGTTGAGGTCGAACGTCTGCGTGAGTATGTGACCAAACTTGATGACGATGGCGAATTGGCGAGCCAGATCAAACATGCTGAGGTCTTCTTCCCGCTGACGTTTTTGGAGCAGATCGAGATCATTGATACGCCCGGCCTGAATGATGAGATCAGTATGACCGATGTGACCTATGGCATTTTGCCCGAGGTTGATGCGGCGATCATGCTGGTTGTGCCACAATCGCCATTTGGGCAGACCGAAGAAGAGTTCCTGAACCATCTGCTCAGCCAGGATGTGGGCCGGGTCATGTTTGTGATCAATCGCATTGACCAGGTACGCCGCGTCGCCGACCGTGAGCGGGCGATTGCCGGGATCAAAGAGCGCATCGGCGCAGCCACGCAACGGCGGGCCGAAATGATCTTTGAAGGCGATCCGGCCGCACTCCAACGCTATCAGCAGCGCATTGGTTCGATCCAGGTCTTTGGCCTCTCGGCGCGTGAAGCCCTAGAAGCGCGCATCAACAACGATGCGGCCCGCCTCGAAGCCAGTGGCTTTCCGGTCTTCGAGCATGCTTTGCGTGATTTTCTGGAACGCGGCCGCGGAGCCGCCCGCTTGCAGATCATTGCCAACCGCCTGCTCGTTTCGGGCCAGCAAGTGGCACAGAGCATGCTGCTCCGCCTGAATGCGCTGCAACTCTCGCAAGAACAGTTTGCGACGGCGTATGAACAGAGTCGCAGCCAACTTGATGAACTGAGCCAGCGCCTCGCCCAGGAATATGCCCAGATTGATGCAACTGCGGAACGCATGCGTCGGGTGGCCCAAAGCCAGCTTGATGGGCTTGGGGATCAGATGAAACGGGTTGCAGCCCAGGTGATTGAAGAAGCCCCGATGAGCGAGGCCGATCTTGAACCCGCTGCGCTGCGTATCTACAGTCGCAATCTGCGCCAACAGTTGCATACGGCCTTGCAAGATGCGGCTCGTGACTTGGCTGACCGGCTGCAACATGTGTTAGAGGTCGAAGTGGCACTCAAACGTGAGCGCTTGGAGGCCCTGGCGAATGAGCTTGGGCGGGAACTTTCGAGCGTGACGCAGCAGTTTATGGTTGGTGATCTTGCGGTTGGTACCGAGAGTAGCATGGGTGGGTTGATTGCCAATCGCAATGTGATGATGGGGGCCGGCGCAATGATGGGGCTGATGACCCTGTTCACGCCAGCGGCTCCTGTGGCCCTGTTAGTCGCCATGGTCGGTGCTTTTGGCGGCAATTGGATCTCGCGCACCGTGGGCACCCCTTCGCAAATCGCCCGCTTTAAACAGGAATTACTGGCTGAAGTTGAGGCGAGTATCGCGAAGCAACTGGCCCAGCAAGCGCCAACTATGCGGGGTCAGTTTGATGCGCACGTCACCAAGACGTTTGCCGATCTGCGGCAGCAGGCCGAAGTTGAACTTGGTGGGCCAGTTGAGCAGTTGCGCCGTACGGTAGACGAGTTGCGCTTAGAACGTGAACGCGGTTTGGTACAGGCCGAACATATGCGTAGCGAAGCGGCGATTCAACAACAAGAAGTTGAACACATCCTGGCGGAAGCACAAGCTGTGCTTGCCGCCCTTGATGCGGGGACGTAAATGAATCACCTAATCCAGTCACAAACGAATCCTACCGCCGCAATTGAACTCGATTTCAGTCGGTATATCACCGAGCAGGACGAGCATTTTGCGGCGCGTAGTACCAATGGCATTCCCAACTATGCCTTTGCGCTTGACGCTCAATTACGCCAGAAAATTGCCAAAGTGCGGCCGGTACGCGATCTTGCCAAAGCAATTACGGCGCTCAATGCCCCACTTGCCAAGCAGCAACACCTCTTCGAGGGTGTAGCTGTTGGGCCGAATATGTATCCGCGCATCCATCAGATGGGCGAAGAGTGTGCCCGCCAGTTGGGCATTGCCGCACCGCAAATTTTGATCGTGCAATCACAGGTACTGAATGCGTTTGCGTATGCCACCGACGATATCGAGCCGGTGGTGGTGCTGCATTCACGCTTAGTTGAGGTGATGGAACCAAACCAGTTGAAGTTCATTATTGGTCACGAGTGCGGCCATATCCATAACCTGCATAGTGTCTACAATGTCGCGGGCGAGATCCTGGCAAATACAGCGACGCGCACCATTTTGGATCAAACGGTCAAGGCTGGGATGGCGGCGCGCTTGATCAGTACGACCCAATATGGCCTTGTGATGCAGTTACTCACCGGGGTCGTTTCGGAAGGGCTGCGCCTCTTCTTCCAGAATTGGTCACGCTGTGCCGAAATTACTTGTGATCGGGCCGGTTTGATCTGTTGTGGCGATCTGCGTGATGCGCAGTATGCGCTGGCAAAATTGAAGATCGCGGGGCTTGAGCAGATCGAGGGCTTTGATATTGATGTGTATGTGCGCCAACTGGGTGCGGTGAATCAGATCGAGCGCCTGAACGAACTGTTCTATTCGCACCCGCTCATCCCACGGCGCATCCAAGCCCTGAACATCTTTGCCCAATGCGAATCGCTCTATGCTTGGCGTCCCGAGCTGCCCATGACCCAAAACCAGCCGCTGATCAGTCGTACTGAAGCTGACCAGCGCTGCTCGGAGTTGATCAATGTCTTCACGAAGGATCTAAATTAAGCTATGAGCACGCGTGATCTTCTGATGCCTGGCAGTATGATCGGTGGTCGCTACCGTACCCGTCAACTCTTGGGTACGGGTGGGATGGGCGCGGTCTATGCCGCCGAGGATACCCGCCTTGAACAACAGGTGGCCCTCAAACTGATGACGAATAGCGATGGGCTTGCGCCTGCCGCCTTTGAAAAAGAGGCCCGCTTGCTTGCGGCGCTGAATCATCCGTCGCTGCCACGGGTAATTGACTATTTTAGTGATGAGCGCGGGCAGTTTCTGGTGATGGATTACATTGAAGGCCAGGATCTCGAAGCGGTGCGCCGGAGCCGCAATGGTTCGCTGCCCTTTCGTGATGTATTGCGCTGGACGATTGATCTGCTTGATGTGCTTGAGTACTTGCACAGCCGCCAGCCCCCCGTCATTCATCGTGATATTAAACCGGCTAACCTGAAAGTCACCCCCGAAGGCGCAATCTATTTACTTGATTTTGGGCTTGCCAAGCGCAGTCTGAGCAACAACCAGCCCTCTGATCGCAGTCTGTTCGCGTATACGGCGCAGTATGCACCACCAGAACAGATTTTGGGAAGCGGAACTGATGCACGCACTGACCTCTTTTCATTAGCTGCCACGATCTATTGTTTGCTGAGTGGGACGCCACCAGTTGATGCTATGCGCCGCAATCAAGCCGCAGCGCGTCACGAAGCTGAGCCACTTGCTGCGCTCGATCAGCTCAATCACGAGGTGCCAGCTACGTTTAGTGCCGCAATTACTAGAACACTGGCGCTTGAAGCCCGTCAGCGCCCGCAGCAGGTTGCTGAATTACGGGCCTTGTTGCTGGGCACAAGTCTACCTGGAACCACCACCGTGCTTTCCGCAACCAGTCTGGGGCAAACGACCAGTGCTGCAGCGCAGGATGCGACAGTTACGGTTGCCGCCGCCTTAGGGCAGGCCGCCCCATTGATCGTCAACCCGCCAAAACCACGCCGCCTCCAGGTCTGGTTTGATCCAGCTGAACGCGCAGCTGAATTGGGACGCTTGCTCGATGCGTTCACCGAGCCATTGATGAGTGAACGTGTCCGCGAGGCACTCGGTCGCGAAACGCTAGGCCAGATTCGGCTGCGGGAACAACAAACCCGCGCCCGCCTCAACGAACCGTTTATGCTTGTGGTCATGGGCGATTTTAAGCGTGGCAAATCAACCTTGGTCAATGCGCTGCTTGGGCGTGAACTGGCCCCCTCGAATATCACCCCCGAAACCGTGACGATCAATCGGTTTACCCACGGCTCACGGGTGAATGTGGTGGCCCAACTTGCCAATAACAGCCGGGTACAACTCGACCCCGAAGATTTGCGTGCCGAACGCCTTGAACCGCTGTTACGTCAACTTGGACACCCCGTTGAGTATGTGAATATTGAGGCACCTGTGCCCTGGCTTGAAGGTATGCTGCTGGTTGATATGCCAGGAACGGGCGATCTGGATTGGCGTTTTGATGCCCAAGTTCAGGCGTATTTGCCCCAGGCCGATGCGATTATCTATGTCATTTCGGCACGGGCACCCCTAAGTGCCTCCGAGTTGGCCTTCTTGCGGCGGGCAGTAGCACCCCATGAGTTTCCCAAACTGCTCTTTGTGGTCAATCAGATTGATGCCATTCGCAACCAGGCTGATGTTGAGCGGATTATTGATCTGGTGCGTACGCGGGTTGATCAGGTCTTCCCTGGCGCAACCGTGTATGGACTGAGTAGCCTTGATGCGCTCAGTCATCAGCTTGGCCGACGGCCTCCGCAGCCGCAACGAAGCGTCGATCTGCAAGCTAGGTTTGCCCATTTTCAGCGTGAACTACACGAGACCGTGCTCTTAAACCGTGATTTGATCCAAATTGATCGGGCTGTCCACCAAGCCCTGGCGCTCAGTGGGTTTGTGGAAGAACAAGCCGGGCGGCTGCGCACTGCAATTGACCACAACCACCAACAATTGCAAGGGGCGATTGCCCAGTGCGAGGATAGCAACTCGGCGCTACGCCAAGCCATGCACGAGCAACGTGCCTATGCGCGCAATACCATTATTGCCCTCGGGGAACAGACCAAAGTTTGGATGCAGGATTTTGTAGGCCGGATCCAACGTGATTTGATCGCATCATTGCACCAGTATCGGTACGCTGATGTGCAACGCTACCTGACGTTTTATCTGCAGGATGTGGTCGGACGGGCGCTTGGGGCATGTGTCGAGACCCATCAAGCCGAAATTGCCGCCCTGCTCGAACGCACCCGCAGTGCGGTCAGTACGGCGATTGCCGATCAAACCGAACTGCCTAGTGCCGCGCCGCTCAATACGGCTAATCAGGTGGCACGCCTGACCTATAACCAGGCAACCTGGAGCGATCTTGATACAATCCATTATGTGACGAGTTTTGCCCAACAGTATATCTTTGGGGCCGTGGGTAGTATGGCCCTCAGCCTGGTTTTTGCGGCAGCAGACCGGCGGGTTGATGATAGTGTGCAATTACGGGCCTATCAGGAGCAGTTGCGGAAAGCCCTGCCTGGCTTGCGCACGGCCCTCACAGATGAAATTAGCGCATTGTACCAACGCCTAGCCGATGAAGTTGACACCCAGATCAATACGGCCTACGAAGCCGATATTGTCAGCGCCCTCGCAACCTTGCGCCAAGCCGAGAGTCTGCAACAGGCTGGAGCACAGCGCATCCAGGAAGTGCAGCAGATCTGTGATACGCTGCTACACGAAGCTCAGCTCGCCCGCAATCAATTTGCAACCTTCCAAGCAAGCCTCTGGTATGACGAGTTGAAAAGCACAGGCTGAAGCAATGACCTCATATCGTTCGTTGCGTGATGCCGAGTTTAAGCTGTATGGCGCGATTGTCCAACTACGGGCGATTGCCAATAGCCTAGAACTGGCCGAAACTGCCAGTTTACGTGATCTGGAGACGCTGGTGCTTGGGCATCGCTTTCGGGTCGCCGTGGTAGGTGAGTTCAATCGGGGAAAAAGTACCGCGATCAATGCCTTGCTGGGAGCCAATGTGGTACCAGCGAGTATCGAGGCATGTTCGGCGGCCCTGAATCGCATTACCTTCGGCGAGCGGATCAGCGCACGGGTGGTGATGCAGGGCGACGGGCCGCCTGAGGAACGTAGCGAAGAGATCCCGCTTGACGAATTGGTGGCGTATGTCACGAAGCTCTCGCCAGATCAAGCCCGCATGGCTGCCAATGTCGAAGAAGCCGTCCTAACTTATCCCTCGCGCTTCTGTCGCAATAATGTTGATCTGATTGATACCCCCGGCCTTAACGATGAACCGACCATGACCGCAATTACCCTGCGGGCGCTCGGACGGATCAATGCGGCGATCATGGTCATTCGGGCTTCGTTTTCGTTTAGTCGCTCGGAGCAAGTGCTGCTCGAAAAGCTCTTGAACCAAGATGTGACCCGGATTATCTTCTTGGTGACGGCGATTGATGAACTCGATCCTGCCGATCAGCCACGCGTCGTACGCGCTACCAAGAGTCGCATCCTGAAGGCATTACGCCACTATGCCGACGAGGTCTTCGAGGAAGGGAGCGACGAATACGTCCAGTTTCTGGCCCGCTTTGGAGAACCACAAGTCTATGGTGTGGCTGCGTTAATGGCCCTGGAAGCCAAACTAACTGGCTCGCTTGAACTGGAGCAAGCGAGTGGGTATCCAGCTTTCGAGAAAGCCCTCGAAGAGCTGCTAGCAGGGAGCGATGGAACGCTGACGGTACAGCAATTGGCGCGTAAGTTGCTCAAGGTCTGTGAGCAGATCGAACGAGCACTCGACGCCCAGATCGATCAGGCGCATCAGATGCATGATCTTGATCTGGTTGAGCAACAGTTCGCCACACTCAGCGCCCAGTGGCGGAATGAAGCGCGGGAACTTGAGCAGATATTAGCCCAACAGGGCACAAACCTAGCCCTTGAGTTGCGCCACGCCGCGACTCAGCATAGCGAGGGATTGATCCAGGCGGTACGGATGACCCTCAATACGCTGTTGATTGAACCCCGCGATGTGGTTGCCATCGCCGGAGGGTTGTTGAGCGATAGTAGCCGCCAAAAACTTGTGGCGGCGAACTATCGTACCTGGGCGATCAATCTGGCGCTGAGTACCCCACCAGCCGGGCCGCAGCAGATCGCAAGCCTCCAACCAGTGATTCAACAGGCCTTGGCCGTAAGTTGGCAAGAAGTGATTGCGGGTCAAATTCATGCCATCTTCACGATGACCCAGAGCCTGGCGGGATCCGTAGATCAGCAGTTGGAGGACTGGCATCAGCAGGTTCGTGCGTTGTTAGCACCCGTGCATAGTCAGCCCGCGCTGAGCGCTACCGAACTGTGGGGTCAGCGCAAAGAGGATCTGGCGCAATATGGGATTGCACGCTCGGCACTGGTGGCACAACTCGGGCGGCAGCCACCTCAGGTGCCGATGCAACCCTCGCTGGTGGCACTACGTGCGTTTGTTACGACCATTGAGAGCGTACGCGGTCAGTCGCATTTTGATACGACGGCCTTTTTAACCAACTTCCGCGAACTCTGTGATCGTGCAGTGTACGCTGGAATTATGACCGGACATGAGCAACGCCTTGGGCAACTTGAGACACTTGCCGCCCATGCCACCGAGATTGCAGCCAGCATCGCAGCAGTTCCACGTAGCGCACTCCGGGTGCTGATCGAACATACACAGCAGGAACTCGCTGCCTTGCAGCTACGCCGCCAACGTCAGGCTGAAACCCAGCAACTGGTGGTGCGCCAACGACTTGAGCAGTTTGCAAGCCAAGTTGCCTTTTTGCGCCAGACGACCAACCAGATTCTGAGCGACCTTGAGGATAACCGCCAAGTTGTGGTACAAAAAACGTAGGGAGGGCTAGGCCCTTCCTACGCAAGATCATCCTGCCAATAGGGCTAATGTAAAGTCCGCCCCCCTAGCGGTGGGGTCTGGGGTGGTTGCGCCACCCCAGACCCTTGTTTGGGTGGGTGTGGGGGGGGGGGGGGGGGCGGCCCCCCCCCCCCCCCCCCCCCCCCCCCCGCGGCGGGGTGGGACCGCGGGCGGCGGGCGGCGCGCGGGGCGCCGCGGCGCCGACCC
>JBLWKA010000072.1:0-8305 GCA_048381555.1 Oscillochloridaceae bacterium umkhey_bin13 | reverse complement strand
CCCCGGGGGGTGGGGTGGTGGGTGGGGGGCCCCCCCCCTCGGGTTTTTGGGGTGTGTTGGGGGGGGTGCGCCGCAACAACCCACGCAACACCCAGCGAACGGGGTTATGGTATTACGCCGTCTGGAGGGACAGGCGCTGGCGGTAACTGCTGGTCATCACCTCGCCATACTGCCATGCGGCGATCACAAAGAGTGCCTGCGCAATCGTCTGGCTGATCTGCGCGAACCAGACCATCCCGATATTGCTGAACGGGATCTGGGCCATTTGCGACATCACCAAAACCACGGTCAGGGTCAGCATAAAGAGCACCGCCGTGCCGCGCATGTCGCGCCGCCAGGCTGCCACTGCCAACATGATCAGCATGAAGATATTCGCCAAGGTAGCCTGCATAATCAAGACGACCCGCCAGGGGCCGCCAGCAGCACCCAGGGCGATCGAGCCAGCCCCAAACAGGGCAATCAGCACCAGCGGAACCAGCCAGGGCCGCTTGAGCGACGCTTCGTCACGGAAATGGCGGCGCACTTGGTACAAAGACCATACAAAGATCGTGAAGCCAGGTGCAATCAGCGGGAAGAGACCGTGGTAGAGCCAATCCAGCGTGGGGCCACCGGCCGCAATCACCAGCTTGCCCGTTGCTTTGAAAACCCCGCCAGTGACGATTAGGATCATGCCGATCAGGGCCATGCGGCCCAGATCACGATCAATCGAGTTGATCATGCGGGTCAACAAAACCAAGCCCAGCGCCGAAAAGATGACCGTCATATAGTCCTGCAGCGCCAAAGGAATGGTGTACTCCATCGTCGATCCTTCCCTTTCCTGTTGCTTCACACGTACTGATTGCGCGAATGGCGTGGATTATATGTCATACTTGGGCAAGTTGCAACCCTGTCGCCTAAGCCCTGGTGGCGATTACTTGCGTCTTCGTTGCTCTGCGGCTACTATACTAAACCGAGGCTTCCGACACGGTTTAGAAACAGCCATTCAGGCGTAACAATTCTGGTCAGCTTTTTCTGCTTATGACACGCATTGGTGTTTTTGGGGGCGGTCAACTCGCCCGTATGCTCACCCAGGCCGCGATTCCGCTCGGTCTCGAAACGGTGATCTTTGAACCGGCTGCCGATAGCCCGGCTGGCCGCTTGACCCAACACGAAGTGGTTGGTTCCTGGGATGATCCGGCTGCGCTCGAACGGTTTGCGGCGCAGTGTGATCTGGTCACGCTCGAAAACGAGTTTGTAGATGCCCAGATTCTGGCGACGCTCGAAACCCGTGGGATGCCGGTCTATCCCTCGGCGGCAACCCTTGGGCTGATCCAGGATAAACTCATCCAGAAGCAGACCCTGGCGGCGGCCCAAGTCCCAGTCGCCCCCTTTCGGGCCGCCGACGAACCGGCCCAAGTGCTTGCAGCCGCCGACGAACTCGGTTGGCCGCTGGTACTCAAGGCGCGGCGCAATGGCTATGATGGGTACGGCAACGCCACGCTGCGGGGCCTGGGTGATCTGGCCCCGGCCTGGGCCCGCCTGAGTGCCAGCGGTAGCCCGCTGATGCTCGAAGCCTGGGTGCCGTTTCGGCGTGAACTGGCCGTGATGGTGGCACGCTCACGTGATGGGCAGACGGCCGCCTACCCGGTGGTCGAAACGATTCAGCGTGATCACATTTGCCATGTCGTGCGTGCCCCCGCCGCAGTGAATCCAACAACGGCTCATGCCGCAGTTGATCTCGCCGTGGCCGCCGTAACCGCCGTGGCCGGCGTCGGGATCTTCGGGGTTGAACTGTTCGAACTACCTGATGGTAGTCTGCGCTACAATGAGATGGCCCCGCGCCCACACAATTCGGGCCATTATACGATCGAGGCTTGTGTTACGTCGCAGTTCGAGAACCATTTGCGGGCGGTGCTGGGTTGGCCCCTCGGCTCGACTGATCTGCGCACCCCAGCTGCCGTTATGATCAATCTGCTTGGGCGTCGGGTTGGCCCAATCCATCCCGACGTATTGCGGCCAGCTTTGGCGATTCCGGGTGCCCACCTGCATTTGTATGGCAAACGGGTAGCCCGAGTTGGGCGCAAACTCGGCCATGTGACCGCCCTGGGGGCCAGTCTGGCCGAAGCCGAACTGCTCGCCCGCCAGGCCGCCGATCTGATCGAGGTGTAAATGATCTGATCGCTTGACGCAAAGGCGCAAAGGCGCAGAGCTTTTTGATCACCCATCTGGACGCTTCGCTAGCTGGATGTTGGCTGAGCCTGTATCGTTATCCAACATTATGCCGAAGATAGAGGATCATGTTAGAAGCAAACAACCTAGTTGAACGCCACGCCTTCTGGGCCGACCGCCGGGTTGTGGTCACCGGGGGGGCAGGTTTTCTGGGCAGTTTTGTGGTCGAGCAGTTGGCCACCCTTGGTCCGGCCGCGATTGTGGTGCCCCGCAGCCAGCAGTACGATCTACGCGAACGGGATGCCATTCACCAGTTACTGGCCGATGTGCGCCCGGATCTGGTCATCCATCTTGCGGCCCGCGTTGGTGGCATTGGGGCCAATCGCGAACATCCCGCCGATTTCTTCTACGATAACCTGATGATGGGCGTGCAACTGATGCACGAGTGTTGGCAGGCCGGGGTCAGCAAGTTTGTCGCTCTCGGTACGGTCTGCTCCTATCCCAAACATACCCCGGTGCCCTTCCACGAAGACACTATCTGGGATGGCTATCCCGAAGAGACTAATGCGCCCTATGGCCTGGCCAAAAAGATGATGCTGGTGCAGAGCCAGACCTACCGCGAGCAGTATGGCTATAATTCGATCTTCCTGGTGCCGGTCAATCTGTATGGCCCCCGCGATAACTTCGATCTGCATAGTTCGCATGTCATCCCAGCCCTGATTCGTAAATGTATCGAGGCGCGTGAGGCCGGTGTGAGCCAGATTGTGGCCTGGGGCGATGGTTCTCCTACCCGCGAGTTTCTCTATGTGACTGATGCGGCCAACGGGATTCTGCTGGCGGCTGAGCGTTACAATCAGAGTGATCCAGTCAATCTGGGCAGCGCCTACGAGATCAGTATTCGTGATTTGACCGAACTGATTGCCCGCCTGACCGGCTTTGAGGGCCAGATTGTCTGGGATACCAGTAAACCCAATGGCCAGCCGCGCCGCAAACTCGATGTGAGCCGGGCCGAAGCGCGGTTTGGCTTTCGCTCCCAGATCAGCTTTGAGCAAGGGCTGCGTGAAACAATCGCCTGGTACGAGGTGCATCGCGCTGCGGTAGCACCCTAAGGGAGGGAAAGATGGCTGAGCCGACCCCCGCGACCCCGCATGTGTTGATGACCGGTGGCGCTGGCTATCTTGGTTCGTTGTTGACCGGTGTGCTGCTTGCCAATGGCTGGCGCGTGACCGTGGCTGATGATCTGCTGTTTGGTGGGCAGTCCTTGTTGGGCTATTGGCAGCATCCTGGCTTTCGGTTTGCCAAAGTGGATGTCTGTGATCCTACCCAGATCCGGGCCGAAGGTGAGTTGCTGCGGGTTGGCAACTTGCCCGCTGATCGTTTTACTGCGATTGTGCATCTGGCCGCCCTGGCGGGCTTCCCGGCGTGCCAGATGGTTGGCCCGCAGGTGGCATGGCGCTACAACTTCGAGGCGACCCGGCGACTTTATGCGGTTGCTGATGCCGCCGCTGTGCCCCGGTTCCTCTTCACGTCGGGCTATAGTAACTATGCCTTGCCGACCGATGCGAGTCCCGTCACCGAGGATGCCTCGCTCGATCCGCAGTCACTCTATGCCGAAACCAAAGTTGCCTCCGAGCGCTTTTTGCTTGATGAGACCGGCGGCGGGCAGAGTGCGCCGATCATCTATCGTTTGGCAACCCTGTTTGGGGTTGCGCCGCGCATGCGTTTTGATCTGCTCGTCAACCAGTTTGTGCTCGAAGCGATCACCCGTCGCCGGATTGTGATCTACCAGCGTGGCTATGCCCGTTCATTTGCCCATGTGCGTGATGTGGCCGACGCAATCCAACTGGCCCTTGCGGCCCCGCTCAGCAAGGTGGCGCGTCAGGCCTTTAATGTGGGTAATGAAGATGGCAATAGCACCAAAGATGCACTGGCCCGCATGGTGCAAGGTGTGATCGAAGGCACTCAGATTGAATATAAAGATCTGACCTTTGGTGGCGATACCCGTGATGTGCGGGTCTCGTTTGCCAAACTGCAGCGCGTCTTAGGCTATAGTCCGCGCCTCAGCCTCGAAGCCGGTGTGCGTGAAGTGCAGGCGGTGCTTGAAGCCGGCGTGATCAAAGATGCCTTCGATAGTCAGTACCGCAATGCCCAATTTCTTGTACAATAAATCCAGGCGTCACCGAACTGCAAACTGATTTGCTTGACAAGGCGAGGGAAGGCTCTCTACGATGGAGGCAATGAAGCTGCCATCAGGAACACCACCACCACCACCCGGCCAGCCCCCGACGTTGCTGCCCGATGAGAGTCTGGCCGCCGAATTGTTGCCGCCCCTCTTGTTGAGTCTCGGCATCCTCTGGACTTTTGTCTTCGGGATGCTCATGCTGGCCCGCTACCAGGCCGATGCCTGGCCCTATGTGCTGACACTGAGCCTGCTTGCGATCATCTGGTCGGCGGCTTCGTTGCGCCAACGCACCCGGCTCCGAGCCGCCGGGAACATCCTGGCGTATGGACTGGCGCTGCTGCCACTGTTCAGTATTGCTTCGTTTGGCTTCTTGCCCAACCCGCTGGTCTACCTGTCGGCGTTGGGAGTTGTAGCTGCCGGGTTGCTGATTAGTCCGGGCGCTGCGCTACGGGTTGCCGCCCTTGCCCTGGCAACTCTGCTGTTCCTTGTCCTCTTCCCGGGCTTGATCGGCCAGGCCCGCCCGTCGCTCGGCGAAGCCCTGGCCCTGCTTGCAACCCTGACGTTGCTCTTGATAGGGGTTGCCGCCCTGATCTGGGCGGCAGCGCACCATGTGCGTGGCACGATCCGCTGGGCGATCGAGACCGCGTGGAAGTCGGAGCGGCGCGAAGCTCTACTGCGCAAGGCCCAGGAGGATTACGAGCGGGCGCTGCGGGAACGCGATCAGCTGAATGATCGTTTGATCCGGCAGAGTGCTGAACTCGATGCCGCTCGTGCTGCGGCCGAAGCGGCCTATCGCTCCAAGTCGAATTTTATGGCCACCATGAGCCACGAACTGCGCACGCCGCTGAATATTATCATCGGCTTTAGTAGTGCGATGGTTGACCATCCCGAAATGTATGATGATGCCCAACTCTCGCCTGCGGTGATCGCCGATCTGGCCGAGATTCGGCGCAGTGGCCAGCATCTGCTGGGGCTGATCAACGATATTCTTGACCTGGCCCGCGTCGAGGCCGGGCGGCTTGAGTTGCACAAGACCGCGATGCCGCTCAATCCCGTATTCGAAGAGATGTTACGCACAGCCCAGACCTTGCTCAAAGAGCGCCCGGTGCAACTCCGGAGTGAATTTGCCCCTGATTTGCCGCTGGTCCTGGCCGACGAGACCCGCGTGCGCCAGATTTTGCTGAACCTGGTTTCGAATGCGTGCAAGTTTACTAATCACGGCGAGATCGCGCTGGGGGCGCGGGCCGATACGTATGAACTGGTGATCTGGGTGCGTGATACCGGGATTGGGATTGATGCAACGGATCAGGCCCGGATCTTCAATCAGTTCGAGCAGGTAGACAGCGAAGATACGCGCAAACATACCGGCACCGGCCTGGGTCTGGCGATCTTCCGTTGGCTGGTCGAACTGCACGATGGCCGGGTGTGGCTCGAAAGTGCCTTAGGACGGGGAAGTATCTTCTATTTTACGCTGCCCCGGGTGCAACCAGCCCTGGCAGCCGGTGAAAAAGCAGCATGATTGGCACTACGGCAGCAAGCCGTTTTGTGCGCGCACGGCAGGTAGGCCACGCAGCGGTGGTACGCCTCCACCACGGGAATACTGAACACCCATAAAAGAATGGCAGAGTTGCTTATGGCACGGGTACTGTTAGTTGATGATGTGTATACGGCGCGTTCGATGATCGAACGGGTGCTGGCCCGGGTTGGCGGGTACGAGGTGCAGTCGGTCGGCAGTGGAGCCGAGGCGATCACTGCGGCGCTGGCGACCCCCCCCGATATCATCGTACTCGACATAAGTATGGCCGGAATGGACGGCATTGACACCCTGCAAGCGTTGCGCCACAATGGCTTGGTGTGTCCAATTCTGGCCTATACCGCCCGCACCGAACGCACCCCCGGCGAATTTGTAGCCCAGGGCTTTGATGCGTACGTCTCGAAAAATGGTAACCTGAGCGACCTGCTGGCGACCGTGCGTGAACAATTAGCCAGTCACTGATCCTACATTATCCTTCAGGATGCCGCATGACGGCGTAGGGACGCAGGGCGGATGCAACGTCTGCTGGCCCGGCGGCTCAAGCCGTGGGCTACGGTGCGCAAAGCCCGCCTGCGCGGGCTGGATAGGCCACGCAGGTGGCCTTTGCTTGGCGTAGCCGAGGCGTTTACGCCCACGGCCTGGACGTTGCATCCGCCCTGCATAGGGACGCAGCGCCCTGCGTCCCTATGCAGGCGACCGGGTTGCCGCCCACCCCCGCGCACGGGTGGCGCAACGCCCTGGTGCTGCGTGGCAATGAGCAGGGGAAACCTTCGGTTTCCCCTGCTCATTGCCATTCCGGTAGGGCTTACAGCCCTACCGCTTAATCACAAACACCAATTCATTGGCAAACTCAAGGCGCGTGGCCTGCCACGCCTCTGCCGCGATCAGTTGCTCAATCTGACCGCCATAGGTCGCCGCCATCCCCACATCGCGTCCCCCGAGGCTGCGGGTCGGGAACGAGACCACCAGGTACGGCGCACGGATCTGGCGTAACAGATCCTGGCCTGCCCCACGGCGCACATGCTCCAGCACGGGCAAGGTCTTTAGCACCAGCGCCACGTCGGCCTCCCAGGCGGGGGGCCCGGGGGCCAGGTCACAGACCATGGTCTGGGCTTCGAGGCCCAAGAGGGGCAAGGCGGCGGCCAGAAACGCAACCAGATCGGCATACAGGTCGCAGGCCAGGTAGGTGGCTCGCCGGGGAAACTGCATCCAGGGGGCTGCCAGGGGATTGAGGCCGCAGGCAAGATCGAGCAGGCGTCCCACCGGGGGAAGGTGGGCAAAGATTGTCTGGTAAAAGGGTTCGAGGATGGGCAAGCGTTCGCGGGTCGAGGCGTGGCCCTCCATTGCAGCAAGGCACACTGCACGGCAGGCAAGCGGGTCTGGGTTGGCCGCAGTGAGGGCCGCGAGCCAACGCGCATAACGCGGCTCGCGATCAAGAAAGGCCCCGGCCACCTGATGCAGCCGGGCCTTGGTCGCTTTCAGGGCCTCACGGGGGGTACGACGGATGGAGAGTTCGTGGGTGGCAAGACTGCGGACCAGGGCCGGGCTGATCTGGCGATACTTGGGGGTGCGCAAAATGTCGTCTACCAGCCGGTCAAGGGCCTGATCGTCCATCAACATCCATGCTTAGGCAAACTGGGTATCCCAGTTATTCGAGCGCCGGTAGGGTGCGTACGAGGCCAGATCACGGATGACGCGTTGGAGATGATCGCGGGCGAGCGGATCATCATAGCCTCGCAGCAAGCGTCGAATGGCTTCGATATGCTCTCCTGACGGGCCATAGCGATAGAGCGCCTCGCCATTGGCACTCGCCGCATGCAACATAATTCCAGCATCGGCCAACTCACTCAGCGCCTGGCTGACACTCCAGATGTCACGGCAGATCCGTTCGGCAATCGTCTGCGGGGTCACTTCCATGCGCGGATTTTCGTGGAAGATCAGCAGCAGGTGAAGTTTGACGGGACTGTCAATCGCCTGTTCCAGCAGGCACTGTACTAATGGGTCTACCATGACCTGCCTCCTTCCAAGGGTGATCACCATTGATCACACCGGCACACACAAAGGTTGCCAACTTCAGGACTCAACGGGATCGAATATGCGAAGCGGGCTCCTACAAACATGGGAGGAGCAGATCGATACGATCTATCATCTGCGATTGCGTTCACAAGTTGCCAAGAGTATACACGATATTTCCAGACTTTGAAAGGGGTTCTTCAAGAAATTTTTGACCACTAAGTGCTACAGAACCTTAATCTTTGTGAGGCAAAGCACTGTCGACAGTGCAAAGATAATCCGCCGGCCTTTCTGCTAGCCGCAGCGGGCCGGGCTATTGCAACGCCTCTGGCGGTGGGTGTGGTGCGACTACACCGCACCACACGGGTTTGGTATGATGTGGGGGGGCCTCCGCCCCAGGCAAGCCAAAACCGGGGGGGGGGCCAGGA
>JBLWKA010000071.1:0-28400 GCA_048381555.1 Oscillochloridaceae bacterium umkhey_bin13 | reverse complement strand
TATCTCCACGACCGCATGGTCACGCCTGCAACAACGCCTACCTTAGCCGAGCGCGTTGCCCAACGGGCGGGTATCGCCGTGCCATCGGCAGCCTGATCCAGCGGTTTTGGAGAGGATACGGCTACGCCGCCAAACTGCACGCAAAATAGGATGTGGGGGCGGCGCAGCCGCCCCCATCCCCCGCCGGAGGCGGATTTTGCAATCGCCCTGGGCTATGATTGGGCCTAACCCATCACAACTCAACGCAAAGGAATCCCATGCTAGACCAAGCCACGGTTGATCAGTTGTTAACCACCACCCGTTCGGTACGGCGACGCCTCGATCTGACCCGTCCGGTAGAGTCCGAACTGATCGAACAGTGTCTCGAAATTGCCATTCAGGCCCCGAGCGGCTCTGATCAACAGCGCTGGCACTTCATTGTGGTTACCGATCCTGAACTGCGCGCTGGCCTGGGGACTTTGTACCGCCAGGGTTTTATGGAGTATGCCCAGGCCCAGATGGCGCAGGCCAGCCAGGCGGGTGCCACCCGCACCCGTTCTGCCGTGGTTAGTTCGGCGATCTATCTGACCGAACACATGCATGAAGTGCCCGTCCAGGTGCTCTTCTGTTACGAAGGGCGCGTCGAAACCCAAGGTGCCTTGGCCCAGGCCTCGTTGTACGGCTCAATCTTGCCTGCCGCCTGGTCGTTTATGCTGGCCTTGCGCGCTCGGGGGCTGGGTTCGTCCTGGACAACCCTGCATCTGCGTTACGAGCGCGAGGCCGCCGCGTTGTTGGGTCTACCCGCCGCGTTGACTCAGGCCGCCTTGCTGCCGGTCGCCTACTATACCGGCGATAGCTTCCAACCTGCCCGGCGCGCCCCCGCCCGTGAATGCACCCACTGGAATGGCTGGGGCAAGCCGCTAGAGGGCTAGGTATTGCAAAGTAGCCTGTAACTACATGTTTTGATACCCAGGCCGATCACGAATGCTGTTCACGAATAAACGAATGTGGGTGTTACGGTGCGGTATTCGTTTATTCGTGCCCTCGTATTCGTGGTCGGCGGCGCTACCAAAAACCATAGCTTACCAACGACGCAGCGGCGCAATGGCGTCCAGGTGCGATCCGCAAAAGACTCGGCGTGCTCTGCGGCTCTAAAGACTCTGTCTCCTCGGTGTCTCTGTGGTTCAATCCGGCAACAGCAGTTTGCGGGCTTGATTCGCATCGTGCTGAATCTGGCTGACGAGGGCCGCAATCCCGTCAAACTTTTGCTCACCACGCAAGCGGTGCAAGAAGGTAAGCCGCAGACTCTGCCCATACAGATCACCCGACCAATCGAGCAAGTGGGCCTCGACGGTGCGCCGCAAGCCATCAAAGGTGGGGCGCACCCCCAGATTGGTGACCGCAGGGTGCAAGGTGCCATTCAATTCGACGTGACCGGCATAGACCCCATCGGCGGGCAGCACATGCTCCGGCGCGATCTGCAAATTCGCCGTCGGGAAGCCAATCGTGCGTCCGCGCTGATCGCCCTGCACCACCACCCCGCGCAGGCCAAACGGTCGCCCGAGCAGCGGCACGACGGCTTCGACCGATCCAGCGCGCAACAGTTCACGTACCCGCGAGGCACTAACTGGATCGCCATTGGTCACAATTTTGCTGACTGCGCCCACCGCGAACCCCAACTGGGTCCCGATCAGCATCAGGCTCGGTACATCCCCCGAGCGCCCGCGCCCCATGGCAAAATCCTCACCCACCCAGAGTTCGCGCAACGGGATTGCCGCCGCAATTTGGGCCAGGTAGGCCTCGGCACTGGTGGTCATGGTTTCCCGCGTAAACGGTGCCACCACCAACAGATCAGGCCCAAGTTGGCTGATCAACTCGATCTTTTCTTCCAGATTGGTCAAGAGTTGCAGGGGCTGATCGGGGCGAATCACCGCATTCGGGTGCGGATCCCAGGTCAAGACCACACTCTGCATCCCCAACAATTTGGCGCGCTCAACCGCCGTCGTGATCAACTGACGATGGCCTAAATGCAGCCCATCGAACTTGCCCATGGTCAGCACCGCAGAGCGCGTGACGAGGCCCGGCTCAAGTGCATACGCAACGTCCACTGGCACACTCCAACCCAATTACCTGAGGGATCGGCTTCAAACGAAGCGTAGTGTACCATATGCCGGGGGATGGGCTTCGGGTGCGCCCCAAGATTCCTACAACGCCAGATCCAAGACCGGGATCACCCGTTCCGGCGCTCCGTCAATTGGTGCAGCGATGGCCCCAACTGGTTGTGCCCCCATGCGTAGATAGAACGACTCGGCATAGGGGTCGGACTCGATCCGTAGGCGTTGTGCCCCGCGTGCGCGAGCCAGCTTCACCGCGTGGGCAAACAGGGCCGCGCCCACCCCGCGCCGCATCGCCGTCGGTTCAACCCACAGGTGTTCGAGATTGGCTTCAGGAATGGCCCGATCAAGCGCCCCAAAGCCCAGGATGCGCACACCCTCGAAGCGCGCCCCCGCACCAGCCTGCCCGCAGAACTCAACGACGAAGTTCAGCTTGAAGTGGTTGTCCCACCCGGCACGCGCCTGAACGTGCAACTCGCCAATGGCGAAGTTGTCGCTCGCCCGGTCGGGGCCGATCTGATCACCACCGTAGCCAATGGCAGCGTGACTATCAACCCACCCGCCAATGCGAGTTTTAGCTTTAATGCCAGCGTTGCCAACGGTGCCGTGCGCAGTGGCTACCCCGAGATCGCCGGGGCGCAAGGTCAACTGTTGCGCGTTCACGGGGAAGTCACCAATGAATTTGCACCGTATAGCTTGGTTGTCAACCTGATGAATGGTACCGTCGCGCTTGAACCGCAACGCTAAGTGTGCTTGGCCCGGTACTGGCGATATGATTACGCTGCATAATCGCGGACATCTACTTGCGTACCTGCCTGTTCAAGTTGCTCAGCTGTGGATAGTAACCGAACTACTGCATCTTCTCTAACATATGCCTCGCCACAATTCGGACAGACGCTGGCTGGTACATCACGGACAACCAAAGTCAACTTGTCACGGGTCAGTGTAACTGTGGTCGTCCCCATCATTGTCTCAGCTTGACGGCAGATTACACATTTCATGCACGCCTCCGCTTGAAATCTACTTCCCACTGGTTCGGATCAGGTTCGTAAGCTGTAATAACAATGATCTCCTGCTCTACAAGATTGTCCGCAGCAACAACATGGAGAGGTCTGCCATTGATCCAGCCAAGCATTAAGCGACTTGGGTACGGTGTATCGTCCGGATAAACCTTAATGACCTCACCAGCCATTATCACGGTGCGTACATCCTCAACCGAGATGTGGCGTTCAAACATGCGTTGTATCGCGTGCGCCCGAAAAACGAGTGGCAACATTGTCAGCCTCAGCCAAAGAGTTCGTCAGTCGCAACCTGCCACTGCGGCAAGACCACACTCGGGAGGCTGGCCCGTCTGCGGTAGACATGCTCGGCGCGGTAGGTGTCGCCTTCCAAGCAGAGGAGTTCGATGCTACGACTGGCCGGATCGGCAATCCAGTACTCGCGCACGCCGACCTGCATGTACAAGTCGCGCTTCTCGCGGCGGTCGTAGCTCGCGGTGCTGGGCGAGGTAATTTCGATGATCAGATCGGGGGGGCCAATGATCCGCTGTTCACTGAGTTGGGCCACCCCCCCGTGCAAGACGACAACCAGATCAGGTTGGACAATCGTTTGCGGGCCGAGCTCTACGTCAACCGGAGCAGTAAAAACGCGACCCAGGCCGGTGATCTCAATCAGGGTATAGAGATGGTGAACAATGCGTAATGAACTGGTCTGATGCGCTAAATTCGGTGCCGGTGCCATCCGCAATGCTCCATTGATCAATTCGTAGCGTAGCCCATCGGCTGGCAAATCCGCGTAGTCGGCCAGCGTCCAGCACCCATCCGGTGGCGTGGGCAGGTGTTGGGCTGGGCCGGCAACCGTCAGAATATCGCTAGTCATCGCACCCTCCTGAGCGTGTGGTATGCATAGGTATAGTGTAGCATGATCAAATTTCGCTTGTGGATTGCTCCGCATGACAAACCACAAGCGCAAATGCAACCGTGCATCACCCAATCCCCAAGAGCCAGGTTGCCAACGAGAAGTAGATCAGCACGCCCGAAATGTCGGCCAGCGAGGTGATCAGCGGGCCGCTGGCGGTTGCTGGGTCAAAGCCAAGCTTGCGCAGGATTAGGGGCAAGACGGTTCCGATTGTGCTGCCCACAATCACGACCAACGACATGGTGATTGCCACCACCAGTGCCACGTCTGGCCCGGCCCGAAAGAAGGCCAAGACCGCTACGGCGGCCGCCATGCTCAGGCTAAGCGCCAACGAGACAAACACTTCTTTGCTGAGCAGGCGCGGCCAGTCCCGCAAACGTACCTCGCCCATCGCAATTGCCCGCACCGTCAGAGTCGCGGCCTGCGATCCAGCGTTGCCTGCGCTATCAATCAGTAGAGGCAGAAAGAAGACCAGCGCCACCACGGCCGCGATCGTATCCTCGAAGGCCGCAATCGCCGCGCCCGAGAAGATGTTCACAAACACCAGCGCCAGCAGCCAGGGCACCCGTTTGCGCACCAGTTCGGCCACCCCGGTTTCAAGGTAACTGCCCCGTAGCGGGGCCACCGCCGCCCCTTTGTGGAAGTCCTCGGTCGCCTCTTCGTCGGCCACATCAAGCAGGTCGTCGAAGGTGACGATGCCGAGCAGTACCCCGTCCGAGGCAACCACCGGCAGCGCGGGCAAGTCGTAGCGCCGTAGGGCCTGCACCGCCTGCTCGCGGTCATCAAACGCCGACAAGACCACATAGGCGTTGTCCATAATCTCGGTTACGGTCTGCTGCGGATCAGCCAGAATGAAACGGCGCAATTCAAGGGCATCAAGGAAGTGCCACTGCGCATCAGTCACATAGATCAGGTTGATCGTCTCGCTATCACGACCCCGGCTCCGAATATGGTTCAGGGCCTGGGCAATCGTCCACTCGGGACGCACCGCAATATAATCCGGCGTCATCAAGCGCCCGACACTCTCTTCGGGGTAGCCCAAGAGTTGCCGTGCCTCACGCAGATCCTCAGGCGTCAGCAGATTCAGCAGTTTCTGGGTCGCCTGACCGGGCAACTCCTCAAAAAGTTGAGTCCGATCATCCGGGGTCAGCCCAGCCAACAATTGACGGGTTTCGTCACTGGTCAACTGGGCCAGCAACTCATTCTGGGCCTCGCCTTCTAAATAGGCAAATACCTCAATCGAGACTGGCCGCAGCAAGAGGCGAAAGACGACCACGCGCTCGGCGGGTGTGAGTTCAAACAACAGATCGGCCACTTCGGGCTCGGGCCAACGGGCGAGCAGACTCCGCAATTCGGCCAGGCGCTGAGCCGCGAGCAGATTCCGGACATCCTGCAGGTTGGTGCTTGGCACAGTGGTCTCCTTCTGCTTCTGATCAAGGGGCATACAATGCCTGATAGGCGGCCCAAAACCCATACACCGAGCGCACATAGCCCTTCGTTTCCGGAAAGTCAATCCCTTCGGTAAACAGATCGGGGTCAGCGACCCGCGTTCCCCCAGCCCAGCGTTGGGCGTTACCAAGCCCGCCGTTGTAGGCGGCGAGGGCCGCTTGCACGCTGCCTTCCATATCACGCAACCGACGCCCTAGATAGAATGTCCCAAAGCGAATGCTCACATCAGGCCGATAGAGATCATCAAGCACAAAGTCGGCCACCCCCAGGTTCTGGGCAATCCCTTCGCCCGTGGCAGGCATGACCTGGCCCAAACCGCGTGCGCCGACCCACGATGTTGCTGCCGGATTGAACAGGCTTTCCTGCCGTATTAGGGCATAAAACAGGCGTGGATCAAACCCATGAACCGCAGCCTCGCGGGCGACCAGTTCGGGGTAGGGGGTCGGGAAGATCAGCCGCTGCAAGGCCAACGGTTGCGCCCCAGCGTCAGCGGGCGCCTGACCAGCCAGGGTGGTGGACAGCACCAACGCCGGGTAGGCCATTCCCGCTTCGTGGGCGGCACGCGCCAGGGCCAAGGTTGTCCAGGGGTCAACCGGGCTTCGTGCGCCTTCGATCCATTCGCGGTTAGCCTCGCTGATCAGGCCGACCTCGACCAGCAGCCGCGCCCGCTCAGCCCGTTCACTGATTGCGGGTGGCTCGCTTGGCCCGCCCGCCCAGACCGTAACCCATGCCTCCAGTTCGGCCCACTCTTCCGGGCTGATTGGTGCACTCAGCGGGATTGTTCCCGGGGCTGTGCCGCCGAGTTCTGTGGCGGCACGGGCACCTTCGTAGCTAGTCGGCGCGGCGGCAACCGCCTCCTGGAACAAGTTTTGGGCTTGTTCGGGCTGCCCTTGCATCTGGGCCAGCCGTCCTTGCCAGAAGCGCCCCCGTGCCCGGAACAGGCCACTATTGGTATCGGCCAGGGTCTGCCAGGCCTGACTAGCCTCGCCAAAGCGTTGGGCCGCCATCAGACTAAGGCCCGCCTGATGCAATGCAGCGCGGCCGTGATCGCTGGTGGGGTAGCGTGCCCCCAGCGCGAGCCGCGTCTGAAGGGCACCGTCCTGATCCGCAAGGCGTTCGTGTAGGATGATCATCCGGTTCATGGCTTCAGGGGCGCGGGGATCGTCAGGATAGGCCGTCGCGTATTCGCCATAGGCCTGGATCGCCCGGTCGGTGGCCCCATTCTGGCCCAGGGTCTGGATCCAGTCCAGTTGGGCCTGTCGTCCCGCTTCACTGTTCGGGCTAAGCGCTCCGGCCTCGGCCAGTGCAGGCAGAGTCGCCTCAAAATTGCCCTGGGCACGCAGCGCTAAGCCACGCAAGCGCCGCAACTCGCCCCCGGCTTCAAGGTCTGGTGCAAGCGGAATGGCCTGATCAAACCAGGTTACGGCGTCGGCCCAGCGTTCGGCCTGATAGTAAACCCGGGCGACATGGGCCGCAGGTGGCACAACTCCGGCTGTCAGCAGTTGATCAACCGCCGCTACCGCCTGTGGGGTTGCCGGGTGTTGGGCGATCAGATCCAATAAACGAGTCTGAGCTGCATCAGAACGCCCCAGCGCCTGTTCGAGTGCAGCGGCCTCGCTCAACAGGCGCGCCCGGTAACTAGCCTGCTCCGCCAACATAAGCAATTCATCATAGAGGGCGAGGGCTTCGTCGCGGCGACCGGCGGCGTTCAACAGGGTAATTGCCCGCTCGAAACTACCCGCCCGTTCGCTCCGAATGATCGGGCTGCGCGCCGCACTCAGATAACTTTCTAGCGCCGCCTCGGGCAAGCCAGCGGCAGCTTCTTGGGCTGCTTGCCGCAAGGTTGCGTAGGGTGCCAGCGGGGTGGCAAGGGCGCGATAAGCCTGATAACTCGCCGCGGCCTCAAGGTGGGCACCGGCTGACTCGTGGGCGCGGGCCAACCAGAACAGCGCCGACGCCCGTAGCGGATCGTCGAGCGAGGCACTGTCCAGGAACGCCCGCAATAGTTCGGCCGCCGACGTCCAACGCCCACGAGCAGCATAGAGCGTGGCAAGATAGTAGCGGGCGGTGGTGGCTTCTGTCGAAGTCGGGTGGGCATTGATTAGCGCACTCAGTTGATCAGCGGCGGTAGTTGTGTCGCCCTGCGCATAGGCCGTCAAGGCCGGGCCAAGGGTTGGCGCAGCCACCGTTGGCTCGGGCTGTACCGCGCCCGCCACCAGCACCGGCGTTGGCGCAGGTCGGTCGGGTGGTGGTGCATTGACGACCTCACAGGCCGTCAGGGGCACGAGCAGACTGAGCAATACGCTTATGAGCAAGAAATATTTCATGACGGCATCCTACCATAAGCGATCCGCCCGGGGTCATGCTGGCTCGTGTACTAAAACTGACGGTGCTCAAGTCCTGTGCAAAAACTGTTCCAACGCCATGTAACCCGAACGTAACTATCTGCAGTACCCTGTGCATATAAGGTACACAGTGGGAACGTGGGTTCCACTGCGTCACGTCAAAGGAGACTCTAATTATGAGCCAGAACGCGACCGGCGGGTTCGATCCGAATGACCCGTTCGGCACCTGGCGCACCATTCGCGACGCCAACCTCGATGCGTGGGCCAAAGGTATGACGGCCTTCGTCAATACCGAGGTCTTTTCTCAGGCGATTGGTGCCCAGCTCGACACTCTCCTGGCCGCCTCGGCGCCAGCCCAGAAGGTCGTTCATCAGTACATGGAAACCTACCTGGCCCAGGTGAATATGCCCTCGCGCAACGAGGTTGTCAACCTGGCTGGGCGGATGACCAACATCGAAATGCGCCTGGATGACATGCAAGCCCAGCTTGATGACATCCTGCACGCCCTCCACGGCCTGGCTGCGGCCTCTGCCGCGGCGACCCCTGTCGAGCCTGCCACCAATGGCGAGGCGAAGCCCGCAGCGCGCCGCACGCGCAAGACTACGAGCGAGTAGATACCGATCACGTTGATCGTGACCACCTCATAAACCGGGCTTGCCCTGTTTATGCTGGGGGTCTACCCCTACCCGCGATTGTGCTACGAAGCTTGTCGAACAACGCAAGAGGGAGCATTCGATGACTACACCGAGCGCCGCGACGTTGGACGCGGAGGTGATGACCCAGAAGCTTGTGGATGAGATGCAGCGTCTTGGCAAGGGCAGTGAAACCTTTGCTCGCATCGCCGCAAGCAGGATGAACGTGCAGATTGGGCAGACGCCTAAAGAAGTGATCTGGACGCTCAACAAGATGAAGCTCTATCACTTCTATCCGCAGACCCCACCGGAGGAGCGCAAAGGCGTTCCGTTGCTGCTCGTCTTTGCTTTGATCAACCGTCCCGATATTTTCGATCTGCGCCCAGGCAACAGTTTTGTCGAATATATGGTTCAGCATGGCTACGATGTGTATATGCTGGACTGGGGCCGCCCCGGCCTTGAAGATGCCAACTACGACTTCGAGGATTATGCCCTGAAGTTCTTGCCGCGTGCCATCCGGGCCGTACAGCGCCATTCGGGTTCGCACGAGTTCAGTATGTGTGGTTGGTGCATTGGGGCCACGATCACGTCGCTCTACGCCGCGATGCGCCCTGATGATGGCCTGCGCAACCTGGTTCTGCTGACCGCGCCTTTGGATTTTGCCAATAAAGAGGCCGGTCCGTACAACAAGTGGCTCAATACCGAGTTCTACAATGTAGATGAGCTGGTGCGCCAGTACGGCAATGTGCCTGGTGCCGTGATTGACTATGGGGCCAAGATGCTCAAGCCGGTCGAGAACTACGTGACCAACTACCTGAAGCTCTGGGATAACCTGGATAACAAGGCCGTGGTCGAGTCGTGGCTCTCGATGAATACCTGGGTCACCGACAATGTTGACTTCCCAGGTGGCGCGTTCCGTCAGTGGGTCGTGGAGTTCTTCCGCGAGAATCGGCTGATGGAAGGCACGTTGATGATGGAGGGCCGTCCGGTTCTGCTCAAGAACATCAAGGCCAGTGTGCTCAATGTGATTGCCGATAAGGATCATATTGTGCCCAACTGCCAGTCCACCGCTGCAATGGATCAGTTTGGTACCCGCGACAAGCTCCTGCTGGAGATGAAGGGCGGCCATATTGGTCTGATGGTGGGTAGTGGTGCGAGCAAACGAACCTGGCCGCAGATCAATACCTGGCTGTCCAAACGTAGCTCCTAAGTCTCGTCCCGTCTTCCTCTGGGCGCAGCAACGGCTGCGCCCTTGCATGTATGTCAGGGCTATCCCTGCATTCCCCCCACGAGGAGTTTTCTATGCGCCTGAAAGACAAAGTGGCCCTGGTTACCGGAGCCGGCCAGGGCATCGGCAAACTGACTGCCATGGCCTTCGCCCGCGAGGGTGCTCGCGTTGCCGTCGCTGATATCAACATGACCGCTGCCCAGGCTGTCGCGGCAGAGATCGAACGGGCTGATGGCCAGGCGAAGCCGATCTTCCTCGATGTGGGTCGGGCCGAGGCGGTAGACGCTGCTATTCAGGCGATTACCAACTGGGCCGGTGGGGTTGATATTCTGGTCAATAATGCCGGGATTACCCGCGATGCCCGCATGCAGAAGATGAGCGAAGAGCAGTTTGATGCGGTGATCGGCGTCAACCTTAAGGGTGTCTGGCTCTGTGCGAAGGCCTGTGTGCCGAGCATGGTTGCCCGGGGCGGTGGTGCCATTATCAATGCGGCCTCGGTTGTCGGGATCTATGGCAACTTCGGTCAGACCAACTATGTTGCGGCCAAGGCCGGCGTAATTGGTATGACCAAGACCTGGGCCCGCGAACTTGGCCCCAGCGGGATCCGGGTCAATGCGGTTGCTCCTGGCTTTACCGCCACCGAGATGATCGCCACGGTGCCCGAAAAGGTGCTCGAGAGTGTGCGTGAGAAGACTCCGCTGCGCCGCCTCGGTCGCCCCGAAGACATCGCCAACGCCTACCTGTTCCTGGCCTCCGACGAGTCCAGTTTCATCACTGGCGTGACGCTCTCGGTGGACGGTGGGTTGATCGTCTAATTGACAGGGGGTGTTGTGGGGGCCATGCCCCCCCGCACCCCGCCGCTGCAGTGGCAATAACCGTAATTTGGTTATGAACCTTGTCTGAGCATAAAAAAGGTGGTGTCAGGAGGCAGTATACTGGCCTCCTGACACCACCTTTTTTTATGCTCGCTGAAAGCACTATGCGCGTTGCCCTGAGCCAATTGGTGGTGCTTGAACGCATACGGCGCACACCGGTGCGGCAGTGGCCGACCCTCGAATTTTCGGTCAGCGAGGCGGCGGCGATCTACATGGCTGGCTTTATGGTTTCGGCGGGCCTGGGGGTGATCCGCCAGATCATGCTCAATGCGCGCTTTGGGCTTGGCCCCGAGGCGGCGGCCTACTATGCGGCGGCCCGTCTGCCCGAAACGGTTGCCATCCTGATTGCGGGTGGGGCGCTGACCAATGCGCTGGTGCCGGTGCTGCTGCGGGTTCATGCCCGCGATGGTGAAGCGGCTGCCTTGAACCTGGTCAATACTGTGCTGACCAGTCTGTTGCTTGTCCTGGCCCCCATCTTGTTGCTGGCGGCCCTGTTTGCGCCCCAATTTGTGCAACTGGTGCTGGCTCCTGGTTTTACTCCCGATCTGCAAGCCCTGACCACTACTCTGGCCCGGATTATGCTGCTCGAAGTGGTCTTGCTGGTCTGCGAGGCCGCTCTGGCCGCTATTCTGATCAGCCGTAACCAGGTCTTATTGCCCGTATTGGCGATCGCGGCCCGCAATCTGGCCATGATTGGTGGCATTGCGGTCGCCCTGCTGATCCCGTCCGTGGGTATCTATGGGCCAACTGTGGGCTCTATCCTCGATGCCCTGTTGCAACTGGCGATCCTGACGCCGGGTTTGCGCCAACGGGGTTACCGTCCGCGGCTGGCGTGGCAGCCCACCAACCCCGATGTGCGAACCACATGGCGCTTGCTCTGGCCGAATGCCCTGGGTGGGGCGTCGAGTTACGCTGCCGGGATCGCTGATACGGCCTTTGCAACCCTGAGTGGCGTCACGGCTGCGGTGGGGGCGATCACGAATGCATGGATGCTTGCCGGGTTGCCGATTCGCCTGCTTGGGGTGGCGATTGGGCAGGCGGCCCTGCCCCACCTGGCCGATCTTGGTACGAGTGGTGCGGTAGCAACGATGCGCACCGAGTTACGGCGGATCTTAGTGCGGGCCGCGCTGCTTGCGGTGCTGACCAGTGTGGCCTTGTTCGTCATTGCCGAATCACTGGTGCGCCTGCTGTTTCAGCGCGGGGCCTTTGATGCCGAAGCCACTGCCTTGACGGCCCACCTGATGCGGATCTACCTACTGGGTCTGCCAGCCTATGTGCTCACCGAAGTCGCCACTCGGGCGCTGGTGGCCCGTTTCGATACCCTGAGTGCGATGCTGGCAAATATGGCCCAACTGGGCCTGCGCATTGCCCTCATGATCCTCTTGCTTGAGCCACTTGGCCCCGCAGCCATTCCGAGTGCCTTTGCGCTCAGTGCGGTCGCCGAAACCTGTGCCCTCCTGCTCGTTTTGCACTGGCGGGTGCACCATCCCCGTGGGGTGTAATGTGGGCCTGGGAGAACATGGTTCTCCCTGAATCCTGCGACCGGGAACGCGCGTCAGCGACGTTCCCGGCCGCACCCCTACACCCCAACGCGCGTCAGCAATAAGGCCAGCAACGCGGTGCGTGGAATAATACTATCCAGGTCAATATACTCGTTGGGGCTGTGATCAAGCCCACCCACTGGACCGAGGCCATCAAGCACGGGCAGACCTAGGCCCGCCAGCAGATTGGCATAACTGGCCCCGCCGGTCGCCGCATCGTGGATCGTGTAGCCCAGGTCTGCAGCGCAACTGCGGGCCAGATCGGCCAGGCGGGCAATTTCGGGCGTGCGAGCCATGGGCGGAAAACCCCAATCACCCCCCAACACCGTATGCGTCCCTGGTACCAGTTCGGCCCCCGTAATCGCGTGCAACGCTGCCTCGACCGCTGGTATCTGCTCGTTATGCACCACCCGCACATCAACCTGCGCCGTGGCATGATCAGGCACGGCGTTGGGCACGCTGCCACCGGTGATCACGCCCACATTGACCGTAACTCCAGGCCAGACCGTATTCAGGGCTTGCAGGCCCACAATCTGCTGGGCCAACGCCAAAATCGCACTGGCCCCCTTTTCGGGCTCCACCCCAGCGTGGGCGGCCCGCCCGGTCACGGTCAGCGTAAACAGGCCACTGCCCTTGCGCGCACTGACAATATCGCCATTCTCGCGTCCGGCTTCGAGCACCAGCGCCAGGTCGTAGTGCGGGGCCAGTTCGGCTAACATCGCGCCCGAAGCCCGCGAGTCGGTCTCTTCGTCGCCGCCGCAGACCACACTGACCAGACCAAAACTGGTGGGGGCGAGCGCGGCCACGGCAGCGGCGGCATACAATCCCGAAAGGAGGCCGCTTTTGTTATCGGCGCTGCCGGGGCCGATCAACTGTCCGCCTTCCTGCCGCAACGGGCGGGCGGCGGCGGTGCCCACCGGGTAGACGGTATCCAGATGGGCCACCAGCATGATCCGGGCTTGACCGCTGCCTCGCACCGATACCACCAGTCCGTCACCCGCCTCTGCATCAGGAAATGCTTGGATCTCCCAGCCCCGGCTTTCGGCCCAGCGCCGCACCCAGGCCCCCGCCTCGTCTACCCCAACTTTGGATTGGGAGGGCGATTCGATCGCACAGAGTTGGTGCAACTCGGCGAGATACTGGTCAAGCTGGGGGGCAAGCCAGGTGGTGATGGCCGTGGGTAGATTTGACATAAGAATTTACTCTCAATAGGGCAAGCGCGCTGCAGGATCACCGATCAGCGCATAGTTGCGGGCATCACTGAAGGCCATCCAGAGCCGAGCGAGATCAAGCGGTGGCACCTTCTTATTGAATTCGATATCCTCGATCTCTTTGGCGAGGGTCATGGCTCGTGCGCCCCGCAGCACATCGAACTGATCGAGCGCATCACCCAGGCGGCGGCCCTGCATCAAACGGCCCAACACATCCTCGAAGGGTTGGGATTGGGCCCGTGTGCCCTCCGTGCCACTGAATGAGAAGGTCCAGGCCCGTTCGACATGGGCGATCACCCCGATTGACCCGGCCAGTAACAACTGCTGGGGCAGTTGGGCCACCATGGCGAAGGGCGCGATCGGCGGGCGTGGTTTGCCTGGCTCGAAGATAAACTCGTCGTGGGTGGGACAGCCGCCGCCGTAACAGGCAAAGACACATGCCGCCGTGCCCTCGAGGTTAGGATCACATTGAGCCAGATCCTCGCCAGCGTACCAGTGTTCGCGTTTGACATTGCCGGTTCCATTCCAATCCTGCAAGACCAGCGCCCCCTGATGGTGAACCAGGCGTTGATCACTCAGGGGCAGTCCCAGACCGTGGCTGGCGGTAAAGAGGATCGCTGGGGCGCGGCCATCACCTTTTAACAGTTGCTCGAAGCCCGTGCGGGTCGCTGGGGCCTCAACCATGCTCTGAAGTCCAAACCCAGTTTTGGTCGGCAGATTGCTCGGGTTGGCGTGCCATTGGGCCAGGCTTCCCACCAGTTCGTCGGCACTACGGATGGTCGAGAGGTCGCCTTCGTGCTTGGTTGCAAATAGCACCAGATCCTTGCGCAGTCGGGCAGCCGCGTCCTGACGCTGTTCGGTAGCAACCAGGCGTTCGGCAAAGCGCTGGTAGTCCTTGATGCGGTGCTGGCCGCGCTCGTCGGTGAAACAGACCCGTCCCACCCCCCAGAAGATATCGAGTTCATACTGGAAATCGAACGAAATCGCGGTACGATCGCCCTCCGCCAGCGGGCCGGGACGACCAACAATCAGCAGGTAGAACGGCACACCCCGGCGCGGATCAACGGGTCCATTGCTGACACCGTGACGAGATAACCAGCGTCCGACCTTTTCGGGGCCATCGCTGGTCGTATGCCGATAGATCAAGACCGGCGGAATTTTGCCCCAGTCATCCTTGAGATTCTGCTGGAAGTTGTTGCTATGACGGCTCATCCAGGTGGTGGCATTTTCGCCGTCACGGAAACTGACCGTTGGTGGGGTCATGCCCATCTGGCGCATGCGGTGTTCCATCAGCGGCCAGAGCGCTTTGATCAGGGCAGAGTCTTCGAGGGCATTGATCACGAGTGCCCAGCGCGCCTCTTCGATCTTGCCCTGGGCGACATCCGCCACCGTGCCCAGGTGTCCGGTACTGCTGGCGGTGCGCTTGGCCCGATAAAGGCTCAAACGTTCGGGTGGGTCGCCCGCGCCGCGCTGTTTGACCTGATCAGCCAGAGCGGCGGCATTGATCTGGAGCAGGCGCTCGCCGCTGGGGGCGATCCCATTAGGGGCCAGATCATCGTAGTCGGTACCACTCCCTTGGGCCATCACAATCAGCGGGCCACCCATCACCCCGTTGACGAGATTATCTGCCAACTGCGCGGTCTGGGCCCGTTCGTCCTCGCTTAGGCTAACCGCTGCCGCCCCAACCGGAGCCGCCTGGACATGGGGATCGCCGCGCAACTGGCGCAGGCCCAGCATCAGATCATTGACCCGCAGCCCAAGCTCTTCGGTCAGGCTGGCCAGATCCTTCAAGCGGGCTTGCAATGCCGTCGCCTCGTCAACCAGTTCATCAAGGGTGACCGGGGCCGGGTTTGCGGCAACTGGGACGGCCATACTCGTTTCGACCGTCGCTGGAACGGGTTTGGCAACTGCGGGCTGGGGGGCGACGCCCTGCAGCGCAATCGCGGCCAATCCACCGTTGGTAATCAGGCGGTAGGGCACATGACACAGCCCAGGGCCATCGGGATTGTCTTTGGCCCAATCGGAACCCCACGAATTGCGTACGATGAAGTAGCCGCCGCCAGGGGCGCTGGCATCATCGCGGTAGCCCACTGCCAGCATGGCATGACCACCGTGACTCGACTCGCCGGGTAGGCGCTGGCGCAAACGGCCCCGCACCGAGCCTTGCCACGAGCCCTGCCAGTGTTCGTGGATGGCCAGACCAATCAAAACGGGTTTGCCATCGGCTAGGGCCTGTTTGATCGCCGCCGCCCCCTTCGCCGCCAACTTCTCGAAGCGCTCGATCCGGCGCAACGGAGCTTCTTCCTGGGCTGCGGGTGGCGGTGGGCCGTGCCCAGGATTCTGGTGATCACTCGGCGCAGGCGCATAAGGCCAGGTTGCCTCAGTACAGATCCCTAACTCTTGGAGGATCGCTGCGGCCTTCAACGGGTCGGTGCCCACATCTTTGGGGACGCCATCACGCTCTTTGCAGGCCCAATAGAGGAACTGTTCCGAGAGATCGGTCGGATCACGGCTAAGCACCTGATAGGCGGCAGCAAGCGTAAACGCGACACAACTATTGCGCACACCCTGGCTCGGGGGCGGAGGCAGCGTAAACAGTGGCTCGACCATCTCGGGTAGGTTGGTTGGCACACTAAACGATGGCTCGGCATCAACATACTCATCGAGCAACAAACCCGCGCCAAGCTCTTGTTCAACTGGCACACTAAACGAAACATCGGACGGCAAGAGGGGCATGGCCGCATTGACCAGCGCCCGCAGATCATCTTCACTCACCCCGAGCGCCACAGCAAGGGCGGCCCGCCCGCTCCCATACTGCTGATTGCTCGACCGAGTTACCGCAACAAACTCCTCAACCGAGGTGATCCAATAGTCGGCCAACCGTCGGCGCAGATCCGGCGTAAGGGCGGTGAGTTGATCAAGGGGCGTCAAAGCACGCGACATAGGCTCCTCGCTTCGTTGTAGGTCGTCTCCGCGGTCGAGCGCATCGGTAGGGTTGTTTGGGTGCAGGCAGGGGGCCGCCAGCGACGGGCTTCCGCGACAGCTTACGCCGCCCGTTCCATCTGTGCCAGGATGGCCCGTAACAGGCCCGCAAAGCGTGGTTTGGCCTGCTCACCGGCTTCGAGCACCTCGGCATGGTTGGCGGGCGGCCCATCAGGCAGGGCCAGGTTGGTAATCAACGAGAAGCCGAGCACGCGCATCCCGCTATGGCGGGCGACGATCACCTCGGGGGCCGTTGACATGCCCACCGCATCGGCCCCCAGGATCCGCAGGGCGCGCAGTTCGGCCGCACTCTCGAAGCTTGGCCCCGAGACCATCGCATAGACCCCTTCGCGCAGGCTAAAGCCCTGGGTTGCGGCGGCGGCACGGGCCAGTTCGGCCAACTCGGGGTCATAGGCCCCAACCATAGGCGGAAAACGGGGGCCGAGCCGTTCATCGTTAGGGCCAACCAGGGGATGATGCCCAGCCATACCGGGCAAAAATAGTTGGTCACTGATGCGCATAATGTCGCCGACTTGCCAATCGGCGTGCAACCCACCGGCGGCATTGGTCACGATCAGGGTCGTACAGCCCATGGCGTGCAGCAGCCGCACCGGCAAGGTGACCTCGGCCATGCTATAGCCCTCGTAGAAATGGAAGCGACCGCGCAAGACAGCCACGGCGACCCCTTCGAGGCGACCGAGAGCCAATTCGCCACGGTGGCCCGCCACCCGGGGTTCGTGAAAGCCCGGCAGTGCGGCATAGGGAATCGTCACGGCATCAACCAGATCATCGGCCATGGATCCCAAGCCCGAACCAAGAATCATGCCCACTTGGGGCCGAAACGTGGTGTGACTTGCCACCGCACTGCGGGCCTGCTCGATCAGATCGTACATAAGCATCATCAAATCCTACTCAACAACTCACGCTTCTTGGCTTCGAACTCGGCGGGCGAAAGGATGCCCCGATCGCGCAGATTGGCCAACTCTTCGAGGGTTCGCTGAATCTCGTTCCGGTTTGGCGTGGCGGGTGGATAGCCGGGGTCAAGGTAGCCATAGCCCCGGTCGTGGTTGTGTTTGGCTTCGAGCATCGCCCGCTTAAATTCGAGCGGAGCCGCAATCCGATCCATCACATTCACCCCATCCTCGCCCGAGGCCGTCAGGATCTCGACCGTACCAAAATTGAGCATGCGCCCAATCACGCTTTGGCGCAGTTCAACATCATTGATCTTTTCCAATGACGAGTCGATCACGCGCTTATTCAGAATGCCCCGAATCTGGATCACCCGGCGATCGGTCACAATGTACTGCTCGTTGGCCCAGCGCAGGTAATCCATCAACCCGCTGATCAGGACAACAATGCTAATCCCTACGCAGATCAACAGGATCAGGCTGCTCGCATTCATGCCCGCAATGATCCGATTCGAGGTGTCAAACGCCATATTCGAGGCGACCCCGGCGGCCACAAGGAGCGCAATCAAGGCCAGTTCGGTCAGAATGTTGGCAATCAGCACGAAGAGATGCTGGCGTGCGACATACACAATCTCTTCGCCGCGGCTGAGCAGATCGTCGAGGTAGGCCATGGCGTCACTCCTTATTCGACCGCCCTGACAGCATCAAGAAACGCTACCGACTTCAGTTCACGCTCGAGCAACTGACGAATAAAGGCCCGCAAGAGTTGCTCGGCTTCGGTGCGTACACCTACCGAGGGCCGTAACCCCTCGATGTCGGCCAGCGGGCGGGACTGAAGATAGCGCAACAGGCGGAAGGTTGGCCCTTCCATCGGCAACGCATTGCGGTCAAGGCTTTGGTCATCGGGACAAAGTGTACCACCGAAGGCAGGGCTAAAGCGGTTGGCGGCTTCGGTTAAGCGGGTATTGCAGGCTGCACAGTAGTGTAGGTGGGGGCGGTAGCCAGCCAGGTGCAGCAGCCGCAACTCGAAGGCGCGCACAACCAAATCAGGGTTCACGCTGCTGTCCAACGCACTAAAGCTGCTGGTCAACACTTCAAAGAGCGGTCGGTTCTCTTCTTCCTCTTCGGTAAACCGATCATACAACTCGGCCAGGTAATAGGCACAACTCAACCGTCCGAGGTCGGTGCGCAAGGCGGGATGAGCCTGCAGGGTCTGGCTCTGGGTGATCAGGTCAAGGTTTCGACCGATCGCAAGCAGCAAACTGGCGTGGGTAAACAGTTCGAGGTGGCCAGCCAATTTGCTCGTGGTCTTGCGCACGCCTTTGGCTACTACCCGGCGCCGCCCTGCCGGGGTTGCCAGCGTGATCAACCGATCGGCTTCCCCGAAATCGCTACGGCGCAGGATCAGGCCCTCGGTTCGATAAACGCGCTCTCGCATAACGATTCTGGTTCTGCCGTTAGGGGAAGCCGGGAGTGACATTCCACGTCGCCCATGCGCTGTGTCGGAGTCTCATTATAACGATTGCATGGAGCGTGATCAAACCAGGGCCTTACCCACCTAGCCATGTCTGCAAGTTGCGCCGCTGCGTTTCGGTTGGTGTGGCGACGGTTCGTAGGCTCAGATTATCGGGTGGGGCTTCCGCGAGGGTAACTGGCAGCTCGATCAACCGATCACCGCGAAACAGACTCAGGGTGACGACGGTTCCGGGTTCACGTTCCGCCAGCCGTGCGTTCATGCGTTCTTCGCTGACCCGCCAACCATCAAGGGCCAGCAGTTCGTCGTTGGCATTGACCCCGGCCGCATAGGCGGGGCCATCACTGCGCACACTACTGATCATCGCTCGTTCACCATGTTGGCGCACGTTGATACCAAGCCACGCGGCCGGCCCGCGGTGCATCCAGGCGAGCTCTAACCCGACGACGGCGAAGGCTTCGGCATAGGCCAGTTCGGCGGTTCCAGCGATGTAACGGGCAAAAAAATCATCCAGGCTTCCGGTTGGCAGACTCGCAACTGCTTCGGCGGCGGCTTGCACCGCCCCCGCTTCTGGCAGGCCTGGCTCATCCAGCGGATAGGAGGCATATAGCAGGCGTAGCAGATCGTCGAGCGAGCGGGCCCCGTTACTGGCGGCCCGTAAGCGCATATCGAGCAACAGACAGACCAGGCTGCCTTTCTGATAGTACGAAATGCTCACATTGGCACTATTTTCGTCGGGGCGATACAGTTTGATCCAGGCATCGAAGCTACTTTGTTCGAGACTCTGGCACAACCGACCGGGCTGATGTTGCAGATTGATGATCTCGTCGGCCAATTTTTCGAGATAGCGTTCACGCCTGAGCAGTCCCGCCCGCACCAGCAGCAGTTTATCGTAGTAACTGGTCGCGCCTTCGACCAACCAGAGCAGGCGGGTATAGGTTTCGTGGCGATAATCGAACGGCCCCAACACCGCCGGGCGCAGGCGTTTGCCATTCCAGACGTGGAACAGTTCGTGTGAGGTTAGCGCCAGATAGCGTTCGTAACTGCGTTCAGGGCGAAAGCTCCAGCGGTCGAGTTGATTGGTGACACTATTGCGATGTTCGAGCCCGCCGCCCTTGCCATCGGTCAGGTGCAAGATGATCGTATAGCGTGGATACGGCAGGCTCCCAAAGAAGTCGCGTTGGGCCTTAACGATCCGTTCCGTATCATGCACCAGGCGTTCCGGGTCTTCGTTGCCGCTGCCCCAGATTGCCAACTCGTGCCGGATCTGATCAACCTCGAAGTGGAACAGGCGGTGCGTGCCACACTCCACGGGACTATCCACCAACTCGTCATAATCAGTGGCTACAAAATAGAAGCGGCCCGGGCGTGGCTCTGAGGCCAGGGCATCGCCGGGCAGCGGCGCAAGGGCGGTGGTCACATGCCAGTCCGGCGGTGGCTCAATCAGGAGCCGGATCTGTTCGGCGGTGCGGCCCTCGGCATACATAAAGACCGCAGCCCCATTAAAGTAGCCGTGGCTGGCATCCAGATGGCTGGTCCGCACGCTCAGATCATTGGCATAGACGTGATAGCTCACCATGATCCGGGTGGCTCCGGCGGTCTGCACGCGCCAGCAATCTTTGGCCTGCTTCTGCCAATGCAGGGGGCTCCCATCGTCGTGGGTGGCGCTGAAGGCTTGCACATGGCGGGCGTACTCGCGGATCATGTACGAACCAGGCGTCCACGACGGCAAAATCAGATCAAGCACATCACCATGCAACCCATCCAGTTCGATCTGCACATGGAACAAATGGGTGTGCGGCGCGGGCATCGCTATCGTGTAGGTGATCATGAGCGGTTGGGCCTACTGTCCATAACGGCTTATCCAGCTTAAGACATTGTTCAAAAACAGCCAATCCAGCTTGACAGTTGCGCTATGTCCAAGGCGTCGGGCTAATGAGTTTTAAGAATTTATTTGGGTATAGGCCGCGCAGGCGGTCTTTGCTTCCCATAGCCAAGGGCTTCAGCCCCACGGCAGGGAAGTTGCCGAACGGTCAAACGTTAGGGCAAGGCCCGTTCAAGCAAGCGTAGCCAGTTATGCCCCATCATGCCATGGATGTCAGCATCACCAAAGCCCGCGTCACTCAGGGCTTCGGCCAGTTGCGGCAGATCGGCAACCGTATCGAGTTCGCGGGGAATCTGCTCGCGGCCTAACCCCCCATCGAGGTCGCTCCCGATTGCGCAATGGCGGGTGGTGCCCGCCAGGTCGCAGATTTGCTGGATGTGCCGCACCGCCAGATCAAGGCCATAGGCTGCTTTGGGGCTATTCTGGCGATAATCAGCACTCAGAAAGCCATTAAAGAGTACGGTACCAATAATGCCGTCACGCTCGATAATCGCCCGGATCATCGCGGGGCTCAAGTGGCGGTCGCTCATCCGTTCGGCCACCAGGTTCCGGCAATTGCTATGCGAAGCGATCACCGGCCCGTGCCACTGCTCCAGCGCCTGCCAGAAACTCTCCTCGGCCATATGGCTCAGATCGAGGATCATGCCTGCCTCGGCCATTGCAGGGAGTAACTGCCGCCCAAGGTCGGTCAACGGGCCGGGCCGCCGCGTCCCGCCGCAGTAGCGGGTGGCCTGCCAGGCTGGCCCAACCATGCGCACCCCCTGCGCTGCCCACCAGGCGGTTTCGGCGGGGGTCGTAATCGGATCGGCATTCTCCATCAACAAGACCAGGCCGAGCATCCGATCACCTCGGTTCCAGGTGGCCCGATGATCGGCCAGATCGGCCCGACTGCGGATAATCCGGGCCAGGCCACGGGCCTCCCAATCGAGGTAGTAGCCCAATTGGGCGCGGGCCTGGGCATGGGCTTCCTCAGGCGTATGGTAGACCAGTTCATTTGGCAGATCGCTGCCAATCGTATGGTCAGGCATGGTGAACAGGGTTGCAAAAACTAGGCCAAACTCGCCCGCCTGGAGTTCAGGCAGGCCAACGGTAGCAACTCCAATCCCAGGATTGGGGGTTGGCTCGGCAGCGCGAATGGCAGCCACCCCGGCAACCAGATCACGCCCCAGATGGATGGCGTTATAGGCCAGATCAAGATGCCCATCAACCAGCATACGGCTTACTCTTCTAACGCAAAAAAACGGGTATTAAAATCGTCAGGGCGAAACGTGATGCTACTGCTCTGAAAGACAATGCGGGCTTCGGGATCGTCGCGCCGCACGGTTACCACGACCCATCCTTCACTGACCCCACCCGGAAAGAGCAAAGCTGTGATTTCAGGCTCTGGCACGACCATGGCTGGCTGGTCAACCTTGGTAGCCGCGCTAGTACCCGTGAAGTAGTTACGCATCAACAAGATCGCCCGATCCTCATCGGCAATCCGGCGCACCCGGGCCCAGATCAAGGCGTACTCGTAGCCGGTTGGCGGCGGGTTGGTAAAGCGATTGTTGGCGGAGATCTGTTCCCATGCCGCGTCGCCACGCACCACCGTATTGATCGTCACTTCCCAATCGTCGGTGATCACGAGTTCATTCCAGGCAGCAGGCGCATCCCATGCCATGCCAATCTGGTTGGGTCGAATCGCCTGGAGGCTCGCGTCAAGTGCAAAGGCTGCCCCGGGGGTTAAGGCCAAAAACTGAACTTCGCTGCGGATCAGGTCACCTACCGCCAGGATCAGGTCGGGCTCATCAAGCCCCGCCAAATAGCTCAACCAGCCGTCGATCACCTCGCCAGGGGCGACTTGCCCATTGTGCCCGAAAGCAGGTGCGGGCGGAACACCACCAAAGCCGGGGTAGGCCACGTTGCGGTTCCCAATCACTCGCAAATTCCCCCGATCCAGGGCTGCCTGCGGGATGGGCCCGGTCGCCACGGCCTGCAGCCGCAAGACCAGGTACTCGTACCCTTCAGCGGGGGCGCGATTGTTGTGATTGGCTTTGCGCATCATTTCGTAGGCCGCTTCGCCGCGCACCTGCTCCAGCACCGTCACTTCCCAACCCGGCAAGGCCACCGTTGCCCCCACCGGGAGCGGGTTGGCCCGGGTTTGCCCTGGTAGCCCATTGGCCTCACCCGGTATGGGCGGCATGGGCGGCATGGTGGGCATGGGCGGCATGGTGGGCATGGGCGGCATGGTGGGCATGGGCGGCATGGTGGGCATGGGCGGCATGGTGGGCATGGGCGGCATGGTGGGCATGGGCGGCATGGTGGGCATAGCCTCACTGCCGGTAGCACGCACTGCAGTACGGGCCAGGGCGGTGGCGGTGCGTGCTTCGGGTGGCGGGAGCGGGAGCACCAGCAAGAAGGCGCAACTCAGGATCAGGATCAGGATTGAACCTGAACAGCCAAGGATAATGCCCAGAACCAGGCGTCGTCGCCCGGATCCTTCTGGTTTTGCTGGGGGATTGCCCTCGGCTGGCACTGTCGTTCGTCCTGCCGAAGAGCCGGGCGGTGGTGGTGGCGGCAGCCGCCCTGTGCCACCTGGCGGCGGCGGCGGCGGTAAGTTCGATCCCGCCCGCAACGTGGAGTCTGCCTCAAGCGGCGACTCCGGCTGAACGACCCGTTCAAACCCTTTCATCGGCCCACTCGAAGGCTGAACTGGCCCGTTACTCTGGCGCAGGGCCACCCGCAATGCCGCTGCCGAAGCCGGTCGTAACTCCGGGTTGATCGTCAGGCTCTGAAACAGGAGTTCGCTCAAGGGGCGGGGCAGATCGGGCCGCAACTCGTGGGCTGGTCGCAGCGGGTCGGCCTCGCCGCGCACCAGGGCCGCCGCCCGCGTCAACGCATCGGTGGGTGGCATCCCCGTGAGCAGTTCGTGCAGGGTTGCCGCCACCGCGTAGAGGTCGCTGCGTGGGGTAGTACCACTGCCCTGGATCTGTTCGAGGGGGGCATACTTAGGGGTGTACCCAAACAGACTGACACTTGGGGCATTGGTTTCGCTCACGTGCCCTTTGGCCAGCCCAAAATCGAGCAACACAACCTCGTTGCGCTCATTCAGTTTCAGGTTCTGGGGCTTAATATCGCGGTGGATGACGGGTGGGGTGCGCCCGTGCAAATAATCGAGCGCATCCAGCAGTTGGTCAGCCCAGCGTAGCACCTGTTCGATCGGAAAAGGCCCACCGTGTTGTTGCAGCAGCGTTGCCAGATCATCACCGGGGATGAACTGCATCACCAGAAACTGGCCGCCGGCCTCGCTAAAATGGTCACTGACCACTGGCAAGGCCGGGTGGCTCAGGGCGGCCAACAGCCGTGCTTCGCGCTCGAAGGCCCCCCGCAAGCTCGGGTCGCTCATCAAGGTCTGCTTCAGAGCGACCGTATGACCTAAGCGTTCATCGAGGGCCTGGTAGACCGCACCCATGCCACCGCGGGCAAGCAGCGTCACAATGCGGTAACGACCCTGAAGTAGCGTATCGGGCTCTAACTGCATGATGCCTATTCGGTGTAGGGCAAGAAGAGGCGCTCGAAGAGCAGTTCGAAATTCGGTGAGTCGCTGGCAATCCGATCATAAATCTCGACTACCCGCACTGCCTGATCGCGGCGGCGCCAGAGCGCTTCGGCAAAACGATCATCGTCAATGACACCACGTTGTTTTAGGAACGCATAGAGTTGTTTGATCGCGGTGCAGATCGCCCGCACCTGACGCGGCGAGGTATTCAGCACGCGGCGTGGATAGTAGAAGAACAAACACTCATCAAGGGTCGCATAATCCCCTTCGGCCAGGGTTCGCCCGTAGTACGAGGCCAGAAAATCGGCGTAGAGGTGCAGATCGCGGCCCCGCGCCCGCGCCGTCGCACTGCTCTTGCCCATTTCGACCAGATAATCGCGGAACTGCGCAATCAGATCGGTACTGTAGGCGAAGGCATCACTGACCACCTCGTCCTCATTGCCGAAATCTTCAAGGGCCTCATCATCCCAGACCTCGGGCCACTCATCATTATCTTCATCATCAAACGCCTTGATGCCCCATTCCTGTTCATCGGGGGGAGCCAGATCGAGGCGCGGAAACAGTTCGGGAGCGCGTACCAGCAGCATATTCAGGTGCTGGGCAATGATCAGTTCGGCCTCTTCGGGGCGGGCCTGTTGCAACTGAGCGGCCGCATCGGCAGGTAACAGTTCGAACATCCGCTCTTGCGCCATCTGAATGACCTCGGGATCATCAGGATCGATCGTCTCGCCCTCGAAGTCATCGTTCTGATCCCAGGTATCATCAAGTTCCCATGAGCCTGCTAACAGATCATCGTCATGCCCGCCAAACAGGCCCGCGCCGTGTGCCGATCCATCAACGCCCCCAAACGTCGCCGAGGCCCGTTGTACCTGACCACCCCAGAGGCCCGCTTCGGCATCGAGTTGGCGGGCGCGGCGCAGATCGCGTTGCAGGGCGTCAATCTCGTTGAGCAGGGCCTGGTCGGCGGCCTGCACCTCCTGATCAAGGCGCGGCGTCTGAGCAAAGACCTCGTCGGTTCCAAACAGGTGCAGTGCGCCCAGGCGTTGGTTGGTCAAGAAGATATCGTCCACCAATTGTAGGCGCGGATCGCGCAGCACCAGGTGTTGCCAGGGTGTGCCGGGATACCCATCGCGCCAGGCGGCGGTCGCAAAAATCGGCAGAATGACCTCATCACAGGGTACCAGCGCAGTGGGTGCCCGATTCACGCGCTCGTTAATTGCCGCGATCAACGCCGTATCCTGTTCGGTCACACTGGCACTGCGAAACGCGCTCGCTGGTTCGTGGGTGATCAACAGCGTGAGTGGTTCGGTGCTTGTGACCGTGACCAGCAGACTATCCCCGACCTGAAAGCCCGTGCGTGCAAAAAAGGCGCGCAGATCAAAAGTTGGTAAGGGCAAACCCTCGCTGTTCACCTCATCAGGATCAAGAAACGGCATGATCGCGCCGGTTTCATCACGCAGCAAGCAACTGTAGCTCCGCAGACCCGCAAAGGGTTGCAGATGCACTAGCGGTAACATGCCCGAAGCCAGATCATCAGCCCGGGGCAGGCAACGAAAGCGCAGCCCCTGGAGGACGACCCGGAGCGGAACCAACTGACGGCGGCTTAAACGAAGCCACCCCAGTGTCAAGCCATCCCAGCGCAAGCGCTCACGGATGGTGGCATACGGGTTCTTGGCACTACTTGGGCGACGCTTGAGCACCTGATCGAGTACCTGGCGTTCCTCAACCGGGTTCTGGTACTCATATGCGAGCGAGCGTAAAATGCTAGCAATCGTTGGCTCGTGGTGGGTCATAAGCCCCAGCTCCATCCAAGTAGAGTCACTCGGTACGCATTGCGGCTAACGGCTACAGGGTAGCATCAGGCTAGGGGGGTGTCAAGGTAATGAACCGGCCCTAATCAATCATCATGATTTTGAGGAAGTTGGTTGGGCCATAACGATAGATCGGGTGGCCGCCGGTCAGCACCAACATATCCCCGCGCTGCACCATGCCCCGATCACGCAACAAAAATTGGAGTTGACGTTCAACATCTTCGAGCCGATCCTCGACCTTGATCTCGACCGGCATAACCCCCCAATAGAGCATCGCCCGGCGACAGGTTTCGGGGCTCGGACAGAGCGCAATGATCGGCACTTTAGGGCGGTAGTGTGATACCAGCCGCGCACTCGCCCCACTCTGGGTGAGTACCGCAATCGCCCGAATCGCCAGCGCCCGCGTAATCGTGCAGGCTGCGTCGGCAATCGCCCGCGGACTGGTCTGCACCTCGGGAATCGCCCACCGGGGGGTAGCAATATCGGTGCCAATATGGGCCGGACTGCCCTCGATCGCATCGGCAATTAGCGCCATCATCTGCACCGCCTCGATCGGGTATGCTCCAGCGGCGGTTTCGCCACTCAACATCACCGCATCGGAGCCATCAATGATCGCGTTGGCGACATCGCTCGCTTCGGCGCGGGTGGGGCGCGGATTGTGGATCATCGATTCGAGCATCTGGGTTGCCGTGATTACTGGCACCATGGCCCGGTTCGCCGCATCAATAATCTGTTTTTGCACCAGTGGCACCCGTTCGGGTGGCATCTCGACTCCTAGATCGCCGCGTGCCACCATCACCCCATCGGCCGCAGCCAGAATCTCGGGCAGCACATCAAGGGCCTCAGGTCGTTCGATCTTGGCAATGACCGGGGTGGTTTTGCCTGCCTGCCGGATCAACTCCTTGATCTCGATAATATCAGCAGCTTTGCGCACAAACGAAAGGGCCACAAAATCAACATCTTGCGCTAAGCCAAACCGCAGATCCTCGAAATCCTTGGCGGTTGCGGCAGGCGCACTGACCCGCACGCCCGGTAGGTTGATACCCTGATTCTGGCGCAAACGGCCGCCATGGATCACTTCGGTCTCGACGTCGGTCGCGGAACGGGCCGTCACCACCAGTTCGATCAGCCCATCCGAAAGCAGGATGCGATCACGGAGCCGCACATCTTCGGGCAACGCCTGATAGGTGGTGCTCACCCGCTCAGCGGTACCTTCAATGGGCTCAATCGTGAGCGTAAAGCGTTGCCCGGCCACCAATTCGACTGGCTGACCACCGACGAGCGGGCCGGTACGGATCTTTGGGCCTTGCAAATCTTGCAGAAGCGCAATGTGCTTGCCCAGATCGGAGGCGGCTCGTCGCACTTTGGCTATTCGTGCCGCATGTTCGGCATGGGTACCATGCGAAAAATTCAGGCGGGCGATATTCATACCGGCCCGAATCAGGCCGCTAATCTGCTCGGTTGTATCACTAGCTGGGCCCAATGTGGCGATGATCTTCGTCCGACGCATACGTGTCCGCTGCCTCCTCAGTTAGCCCCCAACCGTCACCAGGGGGGCAAGTTGGCTATAGAGCTTATCGCCAATCCCACTCACTTCACGTAACTGTTCGATTGCGGTGAAGGGGCCATGTTCATTGCGCCGGGCAATGATCCGTTCGGCCAGGGTTGCCCCAATTCCTGGCAGATCTTCGAGCACCGCCGCTGATGCTGTGTTCAGGTTGATCAGGCCATTATCGGTCTGCGCCGGGCCAGTTGCAACCCCTGATTCAAGCTTCTGGGCTAGTTGATCATGCAGCGAGGGGACATGGATGTGACCTGCATCTTGGACTGGTTGCGCCAGGTTGATCTGGGCGGGAGCAGCCTCGGCGGTCAAGCCGCCTGCAGCCATAACCAGATCTTTCACCCGCGCACCGGCTGGTAGGCGATACACATCAGGTCGAGCGACTGCTCCACTAATATAGACGATTACATCGGGGATTGGTACGGTTTCGTTAGCCGGAAGTACTGGCCGTACCACGTGATCAGGTTGCGCGGCCCCAAGCACATCAATCGCGTCAAAGGCCGCCTCGGGTTGGGTGGCCCCGAATGAGCCTGGCAGACCAAGCGTTCCTGCGATTAGCACAAGCACCCCCAGGCCAAAACAGATCAATGCGGCGAGCAGCCTCGGCCGCGCTAAGATATTCAACTCCACAGCGAGCCTCCTTTTGCACCAGATCAGTGTCCTTATAGAGTGAACCGTCTGATCGGGCCAAAAGATACGCCTCGTGAGCGCACGAGTTTGGAGGTGGTATGTGCTGCTTGGTGGGTTGCATTATACCATCTGCCACACGAGGATCGTTGCGGTGGCAACTAAACACCCAAACCCTGTTCCAGGGCTGACGGGTTGCGTGGGGGGGTGGGGGGGGGGCGGCCCCCCCCCCCGCAACCCCCCCGATGGGGGGGCCCACCCACCCCCCACCCCCCCCCCATTGGGGCGGGCCCCCCCCGGCTGGCCCAACTCCCAGGGGTGGT
>JBLWKA010000070.1:9576-28480 GCA_048381555.1 Oscillochloridaceae bacterium umkhey_bin13 | reverse complement strand
CCACGCCCCCGACCTGGCCCAGCACGGCCCACAGATGAATAGCTACCCCCGCCCCCCGGCGCCGGGGTGTGTTTAGAAAAAAAGGGGCGCGGCCGGACGTTCGGAGGGCCCCGCTCCTTTTTTCTTTTTATCCCTCACCCAAGAGGGCCGCCACAATCGTGCGGACATTAAAACGCATCAGTTCCAGGTAACTCGTGCCCGAGCTACCCGCTGGCCCCAGCGCGTCGGTGTAGAGGGCGGGCGCTAACGTCACGCCGGCCTCACGGGCGATGGTCTCCATCAAGGCCGGGTTGCTGACATTCTCGGTGAAGATCGCCCGCACATTCGCGGCCCGGATCTGCTCGACCAGTTCGGCAAGCGCTCGTGCCGAGGGATCTGCGGTTTCGGTGCTGCCACCCAGCGCGGTTCCGATCACCTCGAAGCCGTAGCGGGCCGCAAAGTAGCCGAAGGTGTCGTGGTTGGTCACCAAGCGCCGCTGCTCGGCGGGAATACGGGCCACTTCGGCCTGAATAAAGGCATCCAGCGCTTCGAGTTCGGCGGTGTAGGCTTGGGCATTCGCTGCGTAGAACTCGGCATTGGTTGTATCAGCCGCCGCCAGAGCCGCCCGAATCGCCTCGATCATCGTGATTACATTGGTCGGGTCGTGCCAGACATGCGGATCGTACTCGCCATGAGCGTGCTCATCCTCGTGGCCGTGCTCATCCTCGTGGCCGTGCTCATCCTCGTCCTTGTGGGCCTCATCGGCGTGAGCGTGCTTATCCTCGTCCTTGTGGGCCTCGTCTTCGGCGTGCCCGTCTTCGTCCTTGTGGGCCTCGTCTTCGTGGGCGTGCTCATCGTCATCATGATCATCGTGACCGTGCCCGCCAAAGGGCAGCAGCGCCACTCCTTCGCCTACTGCGATCACCGGAGCCTGCGTGCCCGAAGCGGTGATCAGATTGTCAAGCCAGCTCTCGAATAGCAGGCCATTCGCAAAGATCAGGTCGGCCTCGGCCAGGGCCACACTGTCACGCGGCGTCGGCTGATAGACATGCGGATCGCCACCCGGCCCGACCAGGGTCGTCAGCTGGATGCGGTCGCCCCCAACCTGTTGCACCAGATCCGCCAGAATACTGTACGTCGCAACCACCCGCAGCGGGCGCTCGTTCGTGCCGGGCGCAGCCACTGCGACGGGTTGCTCGGAAGCAGCAGGAATGGCCGGCTGCGCACCACAGGCGGCCAGCACCAGGGCCAAACCGGCCACCAGGCTGATCAGCCGGAGGCGCTGAAGGGTCTGCGTAAACATAGGATCCTACTCCTCAGATGAGACAATGTACCAGTAATGACTGAGAGAGAGTATCACTAAGCGCAGATTCTGTCAACAATGAGATTCTGTGTCAATACATACGGCCAAAGCATTCGCTACCAGATGATCGGTATGTACACGATTCATGCGTGGCGAATGCTTCGGCCGTATGGGTGACCGGGCGATGCGGCAGGTGACCAGGCTGCGATCCTACCACTCAAGCAGCAGCGCAAACATCAGCGGAGCCACAATCGTAGCGTCCGACTCGATCACGAATTTCGGCGTATCCACCGCCAATTTGCCCCAGGTGATCTTCTCGTTTGGTACGGCCCCCGAATACGAGCCGTAACTGGTGGTCGAGTCGCTAATCTGGCAGAAGTAGCCCCAGACCGGCGTATCGGTGCGTTGCAGATCCTGGTGCAGCATCGGCACCACACAGATCGGGAAGTCACCGGCGATGCCACCGCCAATCTGGAAGAAGCCAATTGATTGCTCGTAGGCCGTTTTGGTATACCAATCAGCGAGTTCGATCATGTATTCGATCCCGGTGCGTACCGTATGCACATGCTTGATTTCGCCGGTAATACAGTGGGAGGCATACATATTGCCGGTGGTCGAATCTTCCCAACCCGGCACAAAGATCGGCAGATTGCGCTCCATTGCGGCATAGAGCCAGCTATCCCGCGGATCGATCTGATACGACGGCTCGAGCACGCCGGAGCGCAACAGGTTGTAGATAAACTCGTGCGGGAAGTACCGTTCACCGGCCTGATCCGCCGCCATCCAGGCATCAAGCAGCGCCCGCTCCAAGCGCCGCATCGCCTCTTCTTCGGGAATACAGGTGTCGGTCACCCGGTTCATATGGCGTTCGAGCAGCGCCTGCTCTTCCTGGGGACTCAGGTCGCGGTAATGGGGCACCCGCTCGTAAAACTCGTGGGCGATCAGGTTAAAGATATCTTCTTCTAGATTGGCCCCGGTACACGAAATCGCATGAACCTTGCCCTGGCGGATCATTTCGGCCAGCGACAGGCCCAATTCGGCGGTGCTCATCGCCCCGGCCAGGGTCATGAACATCACCCCGCCCTGCTCAAGATGGGTTCGGTAGGCATCAGCGGCATCCATCATGGCAGCCGCATTAAAATGGCGGTAGTGGTGGCGCAAAAACTGACTGACAGCACCCTTGGTCATGGTTGCTCACTCCCTCGTTAGACTTGTTGCTCACGCACGCAGGATCGGACAATCAGGGCGATGGATTACAAGGCCCTAGCTGCTTGCAATTCGTGCAGGGCCGCCCGAACTTCGGTTGGGGTCAATCCGCCTGCCGCCAGATCATCAGGCTCGCGGGTCAGCAGACGCGTAAACAGTTGCACCCCCGTTGCCCGTAACTCGGCATCGGCGGGAGCGTCGGCGATCAGTTCGAAGATCAGGTCTTCGGCCTGGGCGTACGCTCCTTCGCGTTCGTAGAGTTGCACCAGGGCCAGACCCGTGCGGATCGGTAGATGAAAACCACCCAGCAGTTCGCGCAGATGCTCACGGGGCGGGGCATAATCGGGCAGGGCTTCGCCTGCCAGTTCGGCCTCGCTCAAGAGTTGCAACGCCAACAACGCCCGCGGCGGCACGAGTTCATCATCCCCCTGCGCCTGGTAGATACAGGCTTCGGCATGCAGGATGGCTGCGACATAGGCCGTCAACTCGCGCCAACTATCATCGCGGTCGGCAAACCGAATCAGGGCCAGGATTTCGCGTTCGTTGCGACTAGCCACCTGATCGGAACTGATGCCCAGGGTGTTGCGCATCGCCTCATCGGACGCCAATAGGGCCAGCGGATACTGGCCCTGTTGACGTAGACCCATAAGGTAGCTGATCACCTGCCCAAGGCGGCGGATCATCCGCATAATGTAATCATCACGGTACATACCATCACGGTACCGCGCCCGGGGCAGGGTGTCAAATCGGGCTAACGCCGCCGGCGGCGGACTTGCCAACGCCAGACGACTTCGGGCGCGGATTGTAGTCGCAATTGGGTTCCTGGTTCGGGTTGCGTTTCGGTCGCGCCTACCGCCCGTTCGAACAGCACCTCGTTTGCTTCGGCTTGTTCCTGACCAACGCCGATCCGTCCCCCACGGATCGACTTACCCGGCTTCTGCATGAACATCCCCCTGTTTGTTCAACGCTATGTGGGACCGCCCTGGGGCCTGTCCCTCCCCACTGATCCCCGGTGTGATGCGCTGCGATTCGCACGCCGCGAAGCAGTGACCCATGTAATGGATCGAATCTGCCGCTGCCAGCGCTTCCTGGTGCGATCCGCCTCGCCTTCACCGGCGCAACACGGCACCAAACGCCCCCTATACCTCAAGGTAGTGTTCTATTAGCATACAGTGTCAACGGGTATGTTTACAAGAACACAATGCTCACATGGCCCATCATCCAGATGACAATATTGTTAGTGGCAGGGCAAAGCTGAAGCTACTGCCCTGGCCCTCGTTACTACTCAGCCAGATCACGCCACCCTGCAGACTTGCCAGATCACCCGCAATTGCAAGACCAAGGCCAGTACCACCTTGTTCGCGGGTCAGCGAATGGGCCGCCTGGTAGAAGCGCTCGAAGATGCGTTGTTGGTGCTCACGGGGGATGCCAATCCCTGTATCGTGGACATGCACCACCGCCCATGCTGCGGCCAGCGGGAGGCTCAGGCGGCGGATGGTTGGGTTGGGCGGGGCCGCACTGAGGGCGGCGGTCAATTGGGCCTGGGACCAACGGGCCGCTTCAAGCGTCACCTGGCCCCCACTCGGGGTAAACTTAAGCGCATTGGCCAACAGATTGCCAAGCACTAGTTGGGCCAATTCGCAATCCAGATCGAAGATCACTGGTTCAGGGGGCAAAGCCAGTTGGATCGCCAGGTTTTTCTGTTTAGCCTGCGCCAGAAAGCGCTCGACCACACCACGCACCAGGTCTTCGAGTGAAGCCGGGGCCTGCACAAGCGCAATCTCAAGACGATCAACATCATGCAGGCGCAGCAGATCATCCACAATCGCCTTAATCCGCTGTGCCCCTTCCACCAGACGGGCCGCAAACTGGCGCGGTTCGCCCTCGGTGCGGTCATGCACCATGGTCGCATAGCCCAGCACAATCGCCAGCGGGCTACGCAATTCGTGCGAAGCAATCGCAATGAACTCGCTCTTCAAACGATCAAGTTCACGCAAATCCTGGTAGGCGGTTTCGAGTTGACCATACAAATGGGCATTGCGCAGGGCGGTACTAGCCTGATTCGCCAAGAGGCTCAAAATCTCTTCGCTACCCACGGGGGCAAAATGGGGCTGCTCATCACACAGCACTAAGGCCCCAATCGGTTCGCCCCGATTGCGTAAACCTACCACCAGCCCATGGTGGAACGCGGTGCTGGCGAGCGTGCCAAGCGGTGTGGGAGCCGTTAAGCGAAGCGCCCGACATGCCTTGAGGCTCTGGGCAATTGCGTCGCGGCCAGCGGGCAGCAAGGTTGCCCCTGGCGGATTACTAATCACCAGGGTGGCCTGGGGATCCTGATCGGCCAGTAACAAGAAACTGACCGCAGCCGGCAGTTGGGTGCGGGCAAGTTGCACCAGCGTATGGGCCAGCGCTTCACGTTCCAGCGTCCCATTGAGGATCTCGCTACTGGCCAGGAGTTGCTCGACCGCCCGCAGGCGTAGGCTTTCCTGGAGCAAGCGACGCTTATCGAGGGCCTGCGCTACCACGACGGTCAACTCGTCAAGCTCAAATGGTTTCGTCAAGTAGTCAGCAACCCCTCGCCGCACCGAGGCGTGCAGGGTTGCGGGCGAGGAATGGCCGGTCATGATCACCACCGCAATCGCCGGATCAAGTTCACGGGCGATGCGGGTCAACTCGATCCCATCCAACCCGGGCATCTGAATATCAGCTAGCAGCAGATCAAAAGGGCCTTCGCTGCGTAATGTTGCTAACGCGGCAGCCGCACTATGCACCGCACGGGGGGTATGCCCCGCTGCGGCCATGGCGCGTAGACAGAAGCCACACATCACCTCATCATCATCAGCGATCAGAATACGAGCAGGTGCGGGTGACAGTTCAGCCATAGGAAGTTCTACCTCACGGTTGGTCCACCGGGTCGTCTCCGGCCAGGTGCTACGGTTAACAACCGAGATCTAGAACGTAGGCAGCGGCGTTTTATGGTTGATGCGGATGACAACCACACGAGCCATGTTGGCGTAGTGATGGCTAGCAGCGCAAGCCAAAATCCCCTTACGCCAGCACCTCGACGCAGGTACGGGGCAACCAGAAGGGTGTCCCATCTTCGGCAACGACCTCGACGGCGGCAACCCGTGCCCCTGAGCTTACCCGACGAGGGGCATTCGACAAACTGCGCACCGTCGCAAGCTGGCCAAGGTGATCATAATCCAGCAAGCGCACGGTGGCCCCGGGCCGTAGTTGCGGGCGCGGCGGTTCAGACTGCGCCGTACTGCCCCGGGCCAGCGGCACAACCACCCTGGGGCGACGCAAGGGCCGTCGCAGGTTCGTGGTTCCGTCAATCAAGGCTTCCTGGCGATCCTGGCTATTGAGCAGATCAAAGATCGCCTGGTTCATCGGGCGCACCCCAAAGCCCTCAGTGACGACCAGGGTCAACTTGGGATCCGCAGTGCGGCGGGGATCAGGCCACTGCCAAGAATGCTGGCCCGTCTGCCAGTCTTGCACGCCTGACCAGCCTAAGAACTCGCGCAACTCGTGCTCTTCGATCCCACCAACAATAATCCCCCGCACCTGCTCGGTAACAGCCCGGCGCAAGGCAGCGGCACTAATTGCCGCTCCGCAGATCAGAATGGCATAAGCACTGCGCGCATTGATCTGATCAGGGGTCACAATCTGGCTTGGATCAAGAGCTAGCAGACTCAGCACCCCACTGCGTTCTTCGCCCACCCCGAACGCGCCATAAGCCTGGGCGGCCAGGGTTTCGAGGACGACTCCTTCGTAGGGCATAATCTCCATCACGATGCCACGCATCGCAGCTTGCAGCACGTGCTCAACTGGGTCGGGGGCAATCGTCACATAGCCCGTTTCGTTATCGGCATCAATGATCATGCCACTTACCGGGGCCAGGCAGCGCCGTCCCCCGATTCCCGGGGCACGCGCCAGGACTTCACCGGCAGTGATCTTATTGTTCTTTTCGAGGCGCAGGGCCTGGTCGAGTTGCGTAGGCGGAATGCCAAGCATCCGGGCCACATTGATAATCTGAGGCGGGACGGGCTTCAAGGCCCGGGCAATCATATCCTCGGGTTCCACTCGACTTCCCTGCCGAACCAGGATCTCGCCAGGGTACGGTAAGCGCCGCTCGATCCGCGCCATGGCACTCGCCACCACAGGCGGGGTTCCTTCAGGATTAAAGAGTGACATCGGCGCGTTCCTTCATAGTGTTATTTGGGATCAAGGCTTAAAAATTATAGCATACCGATACCGTTATAATTGGGCTTACACATGTGGCGTCCAGATCCGCAATCAAAAAACCGTTCTGGCTTTGCGTCAAGCTGCTGATTTACCTGACCTTCTACCTATGCTTCATCTGCGCCGTTTCTGGCTTGCCACCCTGGTGCTCATTGCGCTCTTGGGCAGTGCCTGTACCCCGGTGGCAGCGCCCCCGCCTGCCCCGTTTACGCGCACGGTGGATCTCAGCCATGTTGTGCGCGAAGATATGCCCCAACTGCCTGATGAACCACTAACCCGCCTGGTACGCGATCAACAGGGCCGGATCTATCAACTCAGCCTGGGGTTGCGTACCGGTTCGGTCTTGCATGTCGCTGCCGCAGCCGACGCCGAAGTGACCCATAGCGAGGCGCTGTCACCCCGCGATCTAGTTGTGCCAGCAGTGGTGATTGATGCCCGCGCCCAGGCCCAAAACCAGCCCGCGTTTCGACTGAGCCGCGCCGATATTCTGGCCTGGGAGCAGCGGCACGGGTTGATTCCCGCCGGAAGCGTCGTGCTACTGGCAACCGGCTGGGATCTGCACTGGGGTGATAGTGCTGCGTACCTCAATCTTGGCCCCGATCAGCAACCCCAGGTGCCGGGGTATGCCCCCGAAACGGCCACTTTTCTGCTTGAGCAGCGCCAGGTCGCTGGGTTGGGCCTGGATACACCCCTGCTGGCCTATACGCCGTCCCAGGGCTTTGCCCTATTGCTCGAAAATCTGACAAACCTGGAACAGGTACCCCCCACTGGAAGCACGCTGGTGATCGGGGCACTGCGGCTGCAACGGGCACAGCGTAGCCCGGCCCGCGTCTTAGCATTAGTACCGTGATTCAGTGGGTTGGGTCTGCAACCCAACCCACTGAAGAACTGGGAGAACCATGTTCTCCCAGGCCCTGCCCCGCTCCCTTCCTCTGCGGTACAATAACCAAGGATGTGCTTCATGGATGCGCTTATACCAATTACCGTTGATGATGCAGCATTGCCTAACGGAGCAAAAGGCTTTATGCTGCACTACGGCGCAATCCAAAATCCAAAATCTAAAACCTAAAATGGTGTGATGCCCAAACCAACCCTCAGCTATCGTGTTCGCCAGTTTTTGTCCGCCATCCGGGCCACGGTCAGTCCCGCCGAACGCAGCCTGGTAGCCGCAACCCTCACCTCTGGCGAACAGGCGCTGTTTGCGCGTATGCCGATCTATGATCAGCGCCATTGTCTTGACGTGTATCATACGCTGATCACGGCTGGCTATACCGACCCGATCTTGTTACGGGCTGCCATGATCCATGATTGTGGCAAGGTGAATGATCATGGTCAGACCCTGGGTTTGCTATGGTACATCACTGCAACGGTGCTCAAGCGCCTGCCGTGGCTCTACCTGGCAGTGGTGCGCCTGGGTGGCCCGGCTGGACCGGTGGCGATCTATGCGTACCATGCCGAACGCGGGGCACGGATGGCGGCGGCGGCCGGTGCTCCTGCCGAACTGTGTCGCATCCTGGCCCACTACCACGACCCGGCCCCCCATGGTCAGGCTGCGATCCTACAATGGGCCGATGAGCAACATTAGGCTTACCGTTCGCTGCAATGTGGCCAAGGTTCGGCATCAGCGAACGGCAAGCACAACTAGCGCACCAATTTCTTATACACCACCCGGTGGGGCTGATCGGCCGCACTCCCTTTTCGCTTATGGAAGTCGGCTTCGTATTCGGAGTAACTGCCGGGGAACCAGACGACCTGGCTATCATTTTCGAAGGCCAGAATGTGGGTCGCAACCCGATCCAGGAACCAGCGGTCGTGCGAAATGATCACCGCACAGCCGGCAAACTGTTCGAGCCCTTCTTCAAGTGCCCGCAGCGTATGCACATCCAGGTCGTTGGTTGGCTCGTCGAGCAGCAACACATTGGCACCTGATTTCAGGATGCGTGCCAGGTGGACGCGGTTCCGCTCGCCGCCCGAAAGGGTGCCGACCAATTTTTGCTGATCAGAGCCGGTGAAATTGAAGCGCGCACAGTAGGCGCGTGAATTGATTTGCCGCCCGCCGAGCACAATGATCTCGTTGCCTTCGGAGATCGCTTGCCACACTGTCTGTTTGGGATCAAGCACGTCCCGGCTCTGGTCAACATACCCTAGGGTAACCGTCGAACCGAGCGTCAATGTCCCGGCATCAGGCTTGTCCTGCCCGACAATCATGCGGAACAGGGTCGTTTTGCCGGCCCCGTTGGGGCCAACAATGCCCACAATCCCGCCCGGTGGCAAATCAAACGTCAGATCCTCGTAGAGCAGTTTATCGCCAAAAGCTTTGCTCACGCCAGCGGCTTTGATCACCACATCACCCAGCCGCGGCCCCGCCGGAATAAAGATCTCGAGTTCACGATCCTGCTGTTCCTGACTGGCACTCAGCAGCTTTTCGTAGGCATTGATGCGGGCCTTCGATTTCGCGTGGCGACCTTTGGGGGCCATACTGACCCAATCGAGCTCGCGTTGCAACGCTTTCTGGCGCTGGCTCTCCTGCTTCTCCTCGCTGGCGAGTTTCTGCTTCTTCTGTTCGAGCCAACTGGCATAATTGCCGCGCCATGGAATTCCATGGCCGCGTTCGAGTTCGAGGATCCAGCCGGCCACATTGTTCAGGAAGTGGCGGTCGTGGGTCACGGCAATCACCGTGCCCTTGTAATCTTGCAGATGGCGTTCGAGCCATGCCACCGACTCGGCATCCAGGTGGTTGGTGGGCTCATCAAGCAGCAGAATATCGGGGGTCTGCAACAAAAGCCGACAGAGTGCCACGCGGCGGCGTTCGCCTCCCGACAATACCTTGACTGGCGTATCGGCGGGCGGACAGCGCAGCGCATCCATGGCCAGGTCGAGCTTGCTATCGAGATTCCAACCATCAGCGTGGTCGAGTTTCTCTTGCAATTCGCCCTGTTCGGCAATCAGGGCATCGTAATCGGCATCAGGATCAGCGAACTGTTCGGCGATCTGATCATACCGCTTCATCAGTGCGACCAGTTCGGCCATGCCCTCTTCGACCACCTCGCGCACAGTTTTGTGATCATCAAGCTGGGGTTCCTGTTCGAGCAGACCAATCGAGAACCCCGGGGCCATGGTCGTCTCGCCATTAAAATCCGAGTCCACCCCGGCCATAATCCGCAACAACGTGGACTTGCCCGAACCATTCGAGCCAATCACGCCAATCTTGGCCCCATAAAAATACGAGAGACTGATATTCTTCAGAATCTCGCGGTTCGGCGGGATAACTTTGCCCACCTTGTACATCGAATAGATAACTTTAGTATCGGTCACGCCCGCGCCTCCCATTGGATAGGTATGTGCATAAGGTTATTATACACGTTACTGTGTTGCGCCCAAAAAAACTGGCCGGGGGCGGTTCTTGATCAGAACCGCCCCCGGCCAAAAATAATCTACCCCCAGCGGGATTCGAACCCGCGATCTTCACCTTGAAAGGGTGACGTCCTAGGCCGCTAGACTATGGGGGCACACGACGGTTATTATACCAGGATTGTGTAATGATGCAAGTTAACTGCAATAAGGCTCAGGGCTGTTGCAACGTCGTTGGGCACGCCCTAGGTTTTGGGATGGTGTGGCGGCGAAGCCGCCACACCATCCCAAAAAACGGTGGGGTACGGCGTAGCCGCACCCCACTCTGCCGCCGGAGGCAAATGCGGCAACAGCCCTACTCCTCGTCGTGGGTTTCGTAGTAGGCCGCCAAGCCCGCCAGGGCGATCTGCGCCAGGTAGGGGGTGACTTCGTTGCCCAACGAGGTGCGAAAGGCGCTGTGGTCAATCGCTATCGCTGCTTGCCATTGGCCCGCTTCGGTGTAGTGGGGCAAGAAGCGGCGCAACTGCGCTGCCAAGGCCCGCCGGGTATTTGGCAGGGCCACAATCAGGATTGCGTCACGCAGATAGTCCGAGAACTCAGTCTCATGCGCTTCGTCCACTACTGGTGGCTCACCCTGGCTCGCAATCATCGCTGCAACCAGCTCCTCGGAAAAAGCCAGTGGTGCAAAGTTAGGTTCACGGAACAGTTCGATGCAGAAACGTTTGGCCGCCTCGGGGTCTTTGTGAAATGCCACTGCCACCGCTCGCTGTTCCTTCAACTGCTGCAGTGCCGCCGTGATCCGTTCCTGCTCGGCCGCGTCTGGCTCATGCTCAAGCCATGTTCCGGCACAACGAGTTAACCGGGCTGCCTCGCTTCCACCACCGGCCCGGTCTGAAGTGCGTACTGACCTACCACGCATGCTGCTACTCCAGCTTGATCTATATCTGTGACCATGTCCTTATTTCAGTATACGCGATTCTGGAAACATGACAATTGTAGTTAAGAACTTGACTTACAGCGCACGCATCGCTACAATGCCGTTACTTGTCGAAAGGAAGCTCTATGGCACGCATCTACGAAAACATCACCGCCCTGGTTGGCAATACGCCGCTGGTACGCCTCAATCGGGTCAATGATACCGACGCCACCCTGGTCGTCAAACTTGAGTTTTTCAATCCGGCGAGTTCGGTCAAGGATCGCATTGGTCTGGCGATGATCGAAGCCGCCGAGCGCGAGGGACGGATTCGCCCCGGCGAGACGATCCTGGTCGAGCCGACCAGTGGCAATACTGGGATCGGCCTGGCCTTCGTTGCCGCCGCTAAGGGCTATCGCCTGATCTTGACGATGCCCGAAACGATGAGTGTCGAGCGGCGCAAGCTGCTGCGTGGCTATGGAGCTGAACTGGTGCTGACCCCTGGCCCCGAGGGCATGCGCGGCGCTATCGCTCGCGCCGAACAGATTCTCGCCGATCTGCCGAATGGTTTTATGCCCCAGCAGTTTAAGAATCCAGCTAACCCTGCGGTGCATCGCCAGACCACCGCCGAAGAGATCTGGCGTGATACTGATGGCATGGTTGATGTGCTGGTGGGTGGGGTCGGCACCGGTGGCACGATCACTGGGGTGGGCGAGGTCATCAAGGCTCGCAAGCCCTCGTTCCGGGTGGTCGCCGTTGAACCCGAGGCCAGTCCCGTTTTGGCGGGTGGCAAACCTGGCTCGCATAAGATCCAGGGTATTGGGGCTGGCTTCGTGCCTGATGTGCTTAATACGGCAATCATTGACGAGATTCAGGCCATCTCGAATGATGATGCCTTTGCCATGGCCCGCCGCTTGGCCCGCGAAGAGGGGCTGATGGTCGGGATTTCGAGCGGCGCAGCCGTCACCGCCGCCCTGCGGGTCGCTCGTCGCCCCGAGAGCGCTGGCCAACTTTTTGTCGTGATCGTGCCCAGCAACGGCGAACGCTACCTGAGCACCCCGCTCTATAGCGAAGAGTAAGTACCACTTATTGTTGAAGATGCCGCATTATTGTCATTCCGAGCGCAGCGAGGAATCTGAGCGGGAAGCGCAAGACCCTTCGCTTCGCTTGGAGTGACAATGCTGTATGTTCATAGGTAATGTAGAAGCCCTAGATCCAAGCTCCTGGTTATCGCCAGGAGCTTCTGCTTTTTTGGGGCGTGTGGCTCTGGTGCCCCTGGCGCTATGATGAATGACGGTCAACGTATACACCCAAGCTATGGCGTTGCAAGCGTTGGCGTCGGTGTCAGCAAGCTCACCTCGGCCTCACTTACGGGTGGGCGCAACAACGATGGGATGAGCAAGCTCTGACCGGGTTGGAGCGCATTTGGGTCGGTCAGCCCATTCGCCGCCACCAGTTCGTCTACCGTGGTATCAAATCGCTCGGCGATCGCACTCAGCGTATCGCCGGGCTGTACCGTGTAGAGTGCCGCTGGGGTTGGCGTGGGCAAGGCCAGCGAGGCGAAAGCCGTCGCGGTCGCATCAATATCCAGCGTTGGGGCTGGCGTAATTTCGAGTACCGCAGGCAGTGTTGGCAAGACCACCGCCGGTGGCTCAGGAATACATGCCGTCAGCATTACCAACAGAGAGGCAATCAGTAGGATGCGCCATGCGGCGCGGGGCAGGACGTCCACGATTTCTTTTCCTTGGTCAATTGAGCCTTGAGCCTTAGACATAGCTTGAACGCATCGGTTATACTATACCTGCAAATGCACATCGTATTACCTAGCCCTACGGCTGAAGTCACTTATGCCGATTACCCTGAAAAGTCCTCGTCAGATCGAACTGTTACGCGCCTCGGGTCAGTTGGTGCGGGCCACCTTCGAGCTGTTACGCAGCCATATTCGTCCCGGCGTTACGACCGCCGAACTCGACGCTATTGCCGAAGAGTTTATTCGTTCCCACGGGGCCGAACCCGTCTATAAAGGATACGTGCCTCGCACCCGCACTGGATGGGCCAAAGTTCCACCCTTCCCGGGCACGATTTGTGCCTCGGTCAATGATGTGATCTGCCACGGTATCCCCAGCAAGAAGGAACGGCTGCGCCAGGGTGATATTATTGGCGTGGATATTGGCCTGCGCCTGAATGGCTGGATCGGTGATGCCTGCGAGACCTTTCCGGTTGGCGAAGTAGACGAGCCGACGCAGCGCTTGCTTGATACCGCCCGCCGTTGCCTTGATCTGGGGATTGCCGAAGCCTATCCCGGCAAAACCCTCGGTGATATTGGGGCTGCGATTCAACGTCACGCTGAAGGCCTGGGTTTTGCAGTTGTGCGTGAGTATACCGGCCATGGCCTGGGTCGTAACCTCCACGAAGATCCCAGTGTGCTCCATTTTGGCGAACCTGGTACCGGGCGCAAGATCCTGGCCGGCATGGTCTTTACGATCGAGCCGATGATCAATGCGGGCCGCGCCGGAACCAAACTCGAACGTGATGGCTGGACCGTTCGCACTGCTGATGGCAAGTACTCGGCCCAATTCGAGCATACTCTTGCGATTACTGATGATGGCCCAATCTTATTGACCGCCTAAATCCATTGAGGGGATGAGGTTTTGGATAGTACCCTGTCGTTAGAAGTTCAATTGGTGGCTGCCTTGCGGGCAGGCGATCAACCCCGGGCCGAACAGCTTGCCGCAAGCCTCCATGCGCAGGGTTTTGACGCGACCGCCCTCGCTGCTGCCCTGGCTGATCACCCCGAACTAGAAGCCCAGCTCTATGCGGTGCTTCAGGCCGTGATCCCCTTGTCACGCCGGGCTGCTAAACGACGGGCTATTCGGGCCGCCGAAGCGCGTGATTGGGGCGATTGGGATGATGCCAAGCGCTCGGTGTAGGCTAGAGCACGCGGTAGATGACCAGCACCGCTGGCCCACTCTCATCACGGAGCAGCACCTCGACCTGATCACGGTCGACCTTGCCTCGGCTCAAGGGATCGAAGTTCGTCGCACCCTCGATGAAGTAGTAGTAGGTGGCCCCGTTCAGGCTGAAGCCACGTAGATTGCTGGTACGGGCACTAATCCCAGGACCGACTTCTACGAGCGGATCAAGCACCTCACCACTCATCCGGGCGATGATTGCCTCACGGACGGGTTGCAAGTCATACGTCGCTGCTAACGGGGTACTACTTGGCACCAGGGTGTTCAGCACCCAGAGCAGGACGCCGAGGATCAGCATAATTTCACCCAACAGCAGGAACACCAGGGTTTGTGACCCGAGGCGGTGAATCGGCGCAATGGTTCCGGTACGGGTGGTTTCGGCGCTCGTATGCGTCGTGACGTTGATCATGGCAGCGGTTGCCCCCTTGAATGCCGCTGACGTTGCCAGGTATGGTACGCTACGTGGGTGATTGTGTGAGGAAAGCCTCACAAGTTTGAGTGTAACAGACCGGCTACGTCAATGCTATAGGTCGAAAGTCATAAAATGCTGAGATTATGAATAGACTTCGTGAGCGAGTCGCACCTATGACGACCGAATTGTCGCAAAAGTTCCCGAACCGCGTCGCCCTGCTGATCGCGGGTTTGGCCGGGGTGATCGAAGCGTTGCTCGTACTACGTCTGGTTGCGCGCCTCCTCGCGGCGCGGCCCGACAACCCTGCGATCATGGTCTTGTATGGGCTTACCACACCGCTGGTACAACTCTTGCAGGCCCTGGATTATGATCAGCCCCCGTTTGGGGCCGCCCTCGAGTTTTCTACCCTTGTCATAGCAGTAATTGTGCCACTGCTGGCCTACCTGACCTGGCGCTGGCTCGATCGACGCAACCCTGAACCGTAAGCGAACGTCATAACACCGTGAAGCAGCCCTCCTGGCATCGTTCGCAACGCACGGGCGTGGGAGCACAAGGTGTTCCTACTACCGCACCGTGAAGCGGCGCTCCTAGTATCGTTCGCAACGCACGGGCGTGGGAGAACATGGTTCTCCCAATACCCCATTCGGAATGAGCGTACGCTCATTCCGAATGGCAGATAAGGATCGACTACGATGCTCGAACAATTTACGACCTTTTTCTATTGGTTGGCCCTCGCCATGCTCGTAGCACTTGGCATTGCTGTGATCGGGCTGGCCCTGATGTGGCGCAGCCTGCGCAAGCTGCGCGTGCCTGCCGATGCTGGCTTTTTTGCGACCATGCATTATGTGCCGCTCCCGCTGATGGTGCTGCTTGATCTGCTGGATTTTGGGCTGGATATTTTTGCCGCTCCGATCAGTTGGTTGCTGCTCGATCGCCTAGGCTTGCGCGGGCTGCGCAATAAAGCCGCGCTCGAAGCCCTGATCCCCTTTACTCAACCGATCCCTACCTTCACGATTGCCTGGATCGCCGCCCGCACCATGCAACTTGGCGATGATCCCCTCACTCAGACGATCGAAGGTGAAGTCGTGGCGGCGCGGCGGCGCTTAGATGTGTGAGTGGCTCGGTCGCAAGACCGATTTTGCCAAACATGTGGCGTGATCACTCTTGACAGCGAGTTTCTTGTTCGGTATAGTACAAGCGTCGGACGTAACCATCAGCAATGCCGATTAGGCACAAAGGAGGTGATGCCCATGAGTGATAGTAAGCGTATGGGTGTCACCGTTGGTGAGGCCCGCTAGGTCTTACCGAACCGGTGATACCCCTCCTCAACCAACAAAACCCCTGCATTGCAGGGGTTTTGTTTTGTGTTGCGCCCCAATTTGCCAGGGTGTACGCAACGTCTAGCAGCGCATTGCTCCCCGTCGGCGTCAACGCCTCGGCTATGGGAAGCGAAGGCCACCTGCGTGGCCTGAGCAGCCCGCGCAGGCGGGCTTGGCCCACCGTAGCCGAGGGCTTTCGGCCCGACGGAGCCGACCACCGTGCAAGAACATACGCCACACCCAATTTGCGCTTGCTCCTTGTAGTCAGTGACGCAGCGTGTTATGATGACGCATAGCGGCATATCTACCGACACGCGATACAGCGAAGGAGCAAAGCGATGGCGCTTGATGCGACCGATCTGCCCTACCACCGGCTTTATATCAACGGTGAGTGGCGCGATGCTGAGGGTGAGCAGACCTTTCTGGTGAGTGAACCAGCCACAGGTGCGCCCCTGGCCCGCGTGGCGAGTGCAAGCAATGCCGATGTGGATCTGGCTGTTGCAGCTGCCCGTGAGGCCTATGATAATGGGCCGTGGCCGCATACGCCCCACTACGAGCGCGCTCGGATTATCCATAAACTGGCGGAACTGATCCAGGATCATACCGCCGAGTTTGCGGAACTCGAGAGCCGCGATGGGGGCGTGCCCATCCGCAAGACAACCTTCAATGACATTCCGCTTGGCTTGCATATGATTCACGTCTTTGGCGAACTGGCCCGCCGCTCACCCTACGAACCCATGCCCTGGAACGATTTCCCGACCCTGTCGTGGAACTTTGTCTGGCGTGATCCCTATGGCGTCTGTGCCCAGATTATCCCCTGGAACTATGCCTTCTGTATGGCGGTCTGGAAGATCTTCCCGGCTCTTGCAACTGGCAATACCGTCGTCTTTAAGCCCTCATCGCTGGCTCCCCTCACTTCGATTGAACTGGTGCGCCTGATTGATGAGTCCGGCCTGTTGCCCCGTGGCACGGTCAACCTGGTCACCGGCCCGGGTGGTCAGACCGGCGAGTACCTGGTCGGCCATCCGAAGGTTGATAAGGTCGCCTTCACCGGATCTACGGATGTGGGGCGCAAGATTATGGCGATTGCCGCGCCTCGTATCAAGAAGGTCACGCTTGAACTCGGTGGCAAATCCCCGAGCATTCTGTTGCCCGATGCCGATCTCGACAAGGCCATTGACGGCGTGCTCTTCGGGATGTTCTACCACTCGGGTCAGCTCTGCGAGGCCGGTACGCGCTGTTTTGTGCCCGATTCGCTCTACGATGAGGTGGTCGAGCGGATGGTGCATCGGACGCGCCAGTTGCGCCTTGGCGATCCGCTTGATCTCGCCACCGATATGGGCCCGCTGATCAGCTTTAAACAGCGTGAGCGGGTCGAAGAGTATATTCGGATCGGACGGAGCGAAGGTGCGAAACTGGCCCTTGGCGGCGGACGCCCCATCGGCGAAGCCTATGAGGCCGGGCCGTTCCTTGAGCCGACGATCTTTGTCAATGTGGATAACCGCTCGCGGCTGGCCCAGGAAGAGATTTTTGGCCCGGTCTTTGCCGTCATCCGCTACGACGAGATCGGCGATGCAATTCGCATGGCCAACGATACGATCTATGGCCTGGCCGCTTCGGTCTGGTCCGAAGATATCCAACAGGCAATTGAAGTCGCCAAACGGATTCGGGCCGGCACTGTTGGTATCAACGAGCATCACGTCCTGAATCCCTATGCGCCGTTTGGTGGCTTCAAAGAGAGTGGGATCGGGCGCGAGATGGGCGTGGCGGGGATGCTCGAGTATACCGAACCGAAGCATGTCCACGTTGACTTCCAGCGCCAGCGTTCGGGCAAGCTGTGGTGGGATGCCCTGCTGCCCCCCAGCGAGGATCACGAATAGGTGGGGTAACCCCCAGAACCATCAAAAGGGAGTAGGAAGCACCACGTGTTTCCTGCTCCCTTTGTTGTGTGCGCTTGCTCGCCTAATTACGAAACGTCCCGATCATCGTCACGTAGGGCGATGAGTAACTCACCAGCCACACCCCAGGCGATCAGGATGCTGCCAATGACTTGGCTGAACAGTGGCAGTTCCAGCGCGAATTGCCAGCGTAGCAGATCATCCAGATAGCTGGCAAAGATGCTATCAGCCGCAGCAAGGAGGCCCGTAAACAGCAGTAGGATTGGCGTGGCGAACAGGCCACCGCGAATAAATACCAGACTGCGCCGGAGTCCCCCGCGCTCTGCAAAGTTTCCGCTCTGCTTGGCAACTAAGCCCAGAGGGAGCAGAACAGCCGTGATGCTCGCGATGAACATGCCGACCCCGATGCGCCAGCCATCAAGTTCAAGTTGGCTGAGGCGTTCGGCACGATAGAGCGTGGCGTGCAGCATCAGTAAGCCGAGCATTGCTAGCATATTCAGGGCTGTGATCCACGGGGCAACCCGTACCGCAAGCATGATCGCAAAGAGCATCGCACTAGCCCCGATCAACTAGTTCTAGTCGTTGGGACGCGTTCTTCGGCGCAGGCCAGCCGGCCAAGCGTAAACAGCAACAGGCCAACGAGTAGTGGGAAGGCTAATCCTGGTGAGCGCCCTAACAATAGATGTTGACCAAATAGACCAAAGACGAGGGCGATTACAAGCAAGTGATTTGGACGATAGAGGGTTGGCATGACCATTATAGGTGCCTCTGGGGAACATAGCCGAGTTGAGATTGTATGTCCCAAGCGTATGACGGTGCTATTCATTGCACCACCCCACCCTTTAGGTGCATGTGCACAAGCACCTGAGTGCGCGGCGCATGCGTCCAGCCGCAGAGTTTGGTGTGGTTTGGCGGCGAAGTGCGCGGCGCATGCGTCCAGCCGCAGAGTTTGGTGCGCGGCGCATGCGTCCAGCCGCAGGGTTTGGTGCAACGGCACCGAAGTGCGCGGCGCATGCGTCCAGCCGCAGGGTTTGGTGCAACGGCACCGAAGTGCGCGGCGCATGCGTCCAGCCGCAGAGTTTGGTGCGCGGCGCATGCGTCCAGCCGCAGAGTTTGGTGCGCGGCGCATGCGTCCAGCCGCAGGGTTTGGTGTGGTTTGGCGGCGAAGTGCGCGGCGCATGCGTCCAGCCGCAGAGTTTGGTGCGCGGCGCATGCGTCCAGCCGCAGAGTTTGGTGCGCGGCGCATGCGTCCAGCCGCAGAGTTTGGTGTGGTTTGGCGGCGAAGCCGCCCACTCACAACACAAAAACA
>JBLWKA010000070.1:0-9566 GCA_048381555.1 Oscillochloridaceae bacterium umkhey_bin13 | reverse complement strand
GGGCTGCGCCGGGGCGGAGCCCGGCCGCCGCGGGGGGTGGGGGGGGGGGGGCGCGGGGCCGCCCGGGGGGGGGGGGGCGGGCGCGCGCCCCCCCCCCCCCCCCACCACACCAAAAACCCCTGGGGTGTGGCGCAGCCGCACCCCACCCAGCGCAGCGTGCTACAATAGATTCGGTATGGCTTAGCTTCCGATCAGGATCGGCATGGATAGTTTCCCCACGGATGATGTGTCATTGCCCTATACCCGCTATGCACCCTTGTACGATGCGAGTGGCCAGGTGCGTTTTGCCTTGCTCGTGCAGATCTACTTGCACGAGATCCTGGCGCGTCATCCGGTTCTGGGGCGGCGGGTGCTGGATGTCGCCTGCGGCACGGGAACGCTCGCGCTGCTGCTGGCCGAAGCAGGTTGGCAGGTGACCGGGGTAGACAGTTCGGCGGCGATGTTGGTCGAGGCCGCTGCTAAACTGGCTGGACTGCCCCAGGTTCGCTTGGTACAAACCGATCTGCGCCAACTTAAGGGTGTGCCGATGGCGACCTTTGACCTGGTGACCTGTACCTACGATAGCCTGAACTATCTTACGAGCGCCGACGATCTTGGTCGTGCCTTCAGGGCGGTTGCCAAGGTTTTGGCCCCTGGTGGACTGTACGTTGCTGATCTGAATACCGAGCATTTTTTGGCTTATGAATGGGGTGCCTGTGCCATCCGCGAACAGGATGGTTACGTGCAGATCGAGCGCAGTACGTTTGAGCCAGCCACATGCACCAGTCGGATGCTCCTTACCGGCTTTGTGGGCAACGACGATCAGGGCTACGAGCGCTTCGACGAGGTGCATTGCGAGCGGGCCTATCCGCCTACCCAGATCACAACCCTGCTTGAAGCAGCGGGCCTGGTACTCGAAGCAACCTACGACAGTTTTACACTCAACCCACCCAACGCCCAGAGTCAACGCATCTTCTGGGTGGCACGCCGACCTGAAACACCGCTAGGATTGGTGGAGGGCTGCTGATGCCGCGCATCCTTGTGATTACGACTGGCGGGGCGATTGCAACCCGGCGCGGCCCTACCACCGCCGGAGCCTTGCCGTCGCTGAAGAACGACGAACTGTTGGCGATGTTGCCACGCAGCGGCATCGAGTTGCTCTTCGAAGAGTTTGCCAATCTGCCGAGTAGCCACCTGACGCCGCTGAATGGGCTGGAATTGTCGCGGCGGGTCGCCGGGGCGGTTACCCGCAGCGATATTGATGGCGTCGTGATTACCCATGGCAGTGATACACTCGAAGAGACAGCCTACCTGCTTGATCTGACCCTTCGTGTCCCGAAGCCGGTGATCCTGACTGGTGCCATGCGCGCCGCAACCAGTATTGGCTATGATGGCCTCGCCAACCTGGCAGCAGCGGTACGGGTGGCCGGGGCACCCCAAGCCCGTGAACTAGGTGTTGTGGTGGTGTTTGATGACACCATTCATGCGGCGGCCGAAGTCCAAATGGTGCATGCCCAGGCTCGGGGTGCGTTTGAATCGCCGGGTACGGGGCCATTGGGTCGCGTCGAAGGTGAACGGGTCTGGCTGGCCCGCCGCCCAGCCCAACGCCAGCACATCCCCTGTGAACGGATCGAAGAAATGGTTGACCTGATTCGGCTAACCCAGGGGGCCGATGTGCGCCTGTTGCGCCATAGCATCGAAGATGGGGTGGCCGGGATTGTAATCGAGGCCTTTGGGAGTGGTCGCCTGCCGCCCTGGTGGCTGCCTCATATCACCGAGGCGATCCAGCGTCGGACTGCGGTCGTGATCGCTTCACGCTGTGGGGCGGGTGGGCTGGGGGACGAGTATGGCTATGTCGGGGCGTTCCACGACTTGCGGCGGCTCGGGGTTCTGTTTGCCCATCACCTGAGTGGCCCCAAGGCCCGCATCAAACTGATGGTTGCCTTAGGTTCTGCCCGAGGGGCGAGCGAATTGCGGGCATTTTTTACGTGATCGTTCTGTTTGTTCAGGGCCAGGAAGAACATGGTTCTCCCGGAAAATGCGCCGTCGGGGGCGCAGCAATGAGGGCCAGAACGAACCTGGTTTTCTGTCGCAATGCGGGCCAGGGAGAACATGGTTCTCCCGGAAAATCCGCCGCAGGGGGCGCAGCTCCCGGCGGCCCAAGAGAACAAGACCTATGACCTCAGATGTGATCATTGTTGGGGGTGGCCTGGGTGGCCTGGCAGCGGCGATCCGCTTGGCTACCCAGGGCCGTCGGGTCACCCTGCTTGAGAAGAATGAACGGGTTGGCGGCAAGCTGAATCTGGTGGTCGAGCAGGGCTTCGTCTTCGATACCGGGCCGTCGCTCTTGACCATGCCATGGGTGATTGCCGAACTGTTTGCCGCGGCCGGACGACGGATGGAGGACTACCTCACGCTTGATCAGATCGAGCCGACCTGTCGGTATGTGTGGCCGGATGGTACCCAGTTTAACGCTTGGCAACGCTTGCCACAGTTGATCCAGGAGGTCGAGCGGCTGAGTCCGGCTGATGTGCCGGGCCTATTTCGCTTTCTGGCGCATACGGCCAAGATCTATGATGCGGTCGCGGATAGTTTTTTGCTTAAGCCCTTTGATGGGATACGCGAACTGATTACCCCCCGCCTGTTGCGTGATGGCCCGCAGATTGATGCGCTGCGCAGTGTGGATGCGGCGGTACGGAGCTTCTTTCGCAGCCCGTATTTGCGCCAGGTCTTTAATCGTTATGCAACCTATAATGGCTCGTCGCCGTACCTTTCACCGGCGACGTTTAATGTGATTGCCTACATCGAACTGGCCGAGGGGGGTTGGTATGTGCGCGGGGGCATGTACGCATTGGCGACGGCGCTCGAACGCCTTGCCAACGAGTTAGGCGTGACGGTGCGGTTGAATGCACCAGTGGCCGAGGTACTGCATCACGGTGGGGGTGTGAGCGGGGTGCGTCTTGCCGATGGCGAGGAGCTACGAACCGCGCAGGTGATTGTGAATGCCGACCCGCGCTACGCCTATGGGGCACTGGTGCCGGGGCAAGCGGCGACGGCGGCCCGCCTGACCCGGCTGGAACCATCGTGTAGTGGGTTCATCTTGTTTTTGGGGATTAAGGGCGCATATCCCAACCTGGCCCATCATAATATCTTCTTTAGTGCCGACTACCCCCGTGAATTTGCGGCGATCTTCCAGAAAGGGGTGCCCGCTGCCGACCCGACAGTTTACGTGGCGGCAACCTGTGTGACGGATCAGGGCCATGCGCCACCAGAGCATATGAACCTGTTTGTGCTCGTCAATGCGCCGGCCTTGGGGCCACGGGTGCATTGGGAACGCGAGGCCGGGCCGTACCGTGATCTGGTGGTGGCCAAACTCGAGCGCATGGGCATGCCTGGGCTGGGCGAACGGATTGTCTATGAACAGATCTGGACGCCGGTCACCATTGCCGAACGCTACAATGCGGCCGATGGCGCAATCTATGGCTTGGCCTCCAACAACCGTTTTTCGGCCTTCTTGCGCCCGCCGTTGCGCGCCCGTGAACTGCGCGGCCTCTATTTTGTGGGTGGTGGGACGCATCCGGGCGGGGGCATTCCGCTGGTGCTGCTTTCGGGGCGGGCCGTGGCTGAACGGGTTCAGGCTGACGCAAGCAAATAAACTCTTTACACAAAAGCCATGACTTCGCGTTAATTCATTGCGCGAAATGGTGCATTCTAATGACGTACCAGGTGCTGCGGCCACGCCAATATCGTTAAGATGCGATTAAGGACTTGATTTTAGGGCGTCAGAGTGCTATGATAGCCACGAAGCCTTAAGGGAACGGCGAGAGACCAAGGCACTTGAACAGTCGAAAATGTGCAGCTTGGAAGCAAGCGTTGCCACCTCCGTGTAAAGGGAAACGTTTATTTATTGGTGGGCAACGTACGTCAGCAGAAATGGGCGGCACAGCGTGCCCCTCAAGGAGACTGACAGACAAGCGCCGGGCCGCTGAAGTAGCGGCTGGATGCTCTGCGAGCTAACGAGTTGCTTCTCACGGCGAAGCTCATCGCGCAAGGCCAAACCATCTGTTGCCTGCGCACAGACCCGAGCCATACCCGAACGCAAAAGCTAGTCCGGCGGGGGCCACACATGCCTTCTCCGCAGGCGGAGCAGCCCAGGGTCCGCCACGAGATAAGTAGACTGACAGGTTGTCCGAAGGCCTCGCCTTCCCCTTGAGGCGGCGGAGTTCGCGGTTGATTTTACGGATGTTGGGATCGCAAAAGGAACCTTTCGCACGTCGGATCTTACGGGAACCATTCGCACGTTCGGGACCTAGATGTGAATCGCTTACGTTCGTTGACTTCATCGCTCATGATTCAGTGCAGGGCCGGGGGAACGTCCCCCGGCCTTTGCCATGGGCGGCCCGCCTGGGTCAGCACGCAGAGCCCGCCCCGGTGCCGTCACGATGCGGCCCGACTGGGTCAGCACGCAGAGCCCGCCCCGGTGCCATCACGATGCGGCCCGAGTGGGCCAGGGAGCACATGGTGCTCCCTGCAATTCGTAGGTTGAGGAACGGCGAAGCCGTTCCTCAACCTACCCTCCCCTCACGCCATGGTCCAGCCCCCATCTACCGCTAGGGTATGGCCAGTGATGTACGAGGCCAGCGGTGACGCGAGGAAGAGAATCGCGTTCGCGACTTCTTCGGGGGTGCCAGCCCGCCGCATCGCAATGATCTGCTCACCCCAGGCCCGTACCGGTGGGGGCGTGACTGCCAACAAGTCGGTTTCGACAAAGCCCGGGGCCACCGCATTGACCGTAATCGTCCATGGCGCAGCCTCGCGGGCGAGTGACCGGGTCATCCCCAGCACCCCGCCGGTGGCCGCCGAATAGTCGGCCTGCCCCGGGAAGCCCCCTGTGGCATGCAGGGCGGCCAGATTGACGATCCGCCCGTAGCGGCGTTGCATCATTGGGCGCAGGGCTGCCCGACAGGTATGATAGACCCCGGTCAGGTTGGCGGCCAGGGTCGCCTGCCAGCGTTCCATGCTGATCTGCTCAATTGGGCCAAAACTGGCCTGACCGGCACAGTTGATCAGGGCATCAAGGCGGCCCCAACGGCTGATGGCTGCGCCTACCAAGAGCGTGCCGGTCTGAGGATCGCCCACATCAGCGCAATGGGCTTCGGCGGTGCCACCAAGGGCTTCGGCGGCGGCCACAACCTCGGCGGCGGCAGCAGTCTGTTCGCGGTAACCGAAGATCACCCGCGCCCCGCGTTTGACCAGGCCCAGAACCACGGCGCGTCCAATCCCGCGTGAGCCACCCGTAACCACCACCACCTGTTCGCTGAAGTCCATACGCCGCTGCTCCCTTGCATCCGTCTTGTTCATCCCAACTATACTGTAGTTGAACGCAGTTTGCATGATCGCTTGACGCATCGGACAGGGTTGGTGTAACGATCCTGCTGGCACACGCCAGGGTACGCTTCCCCGGAGGCTCAAGCCTCGGGCTACGGTTGTGCAAAGCCCGCCTGCGCGGGCTCATCAAGGCCACGCAGGTGGCCTTCGCGTGGCCATAGCCGAGGCGTGTACGCCCACGGCACGGGCGCGTCACTACGTTTGCCAGCAGGATCGTGTACCGTCCGCCTACGGCGGCGGGGCGTGGCACCACTGTGCCGCATCACTTGGTTTTGCGGAATTGCGGCTGAGCGACGAATTGCGTCGGGCCTGCGATGAACTAGTGCCCCCAGGTAGTGCCGTGGTCAACTTTCATAATTCGGCGGCCTGGATGCGGCAGACGGTAAGCATCACGGGGTAGCGGGAAAAATTCCCTTTGGGATATGCACAGTTTTCTGCTACAATTAATTTGCACGGGCTTTGCACTATCTTTTTTCCTCCCTCTCCCTTTGCTATGGCGCGGGTGTTCCGCTCACCATAGGCTTTACAGGTAGCAGTTAGCATCAAGGAGGTTCGCATGATTCTGAAGGGTCTGGCCATTGGTGCGACCGTGGCCGCGTTTGCGGTTGCGATCTTTGTCGCTCTGACCTTCCAGCCCGCGGGGGCGACGTTCACGCCGCCAACCACCAATGTGGTTGTGCTGCCCAATGGGATTGCTGCGCCGCAGCTCCAGCCCGTTCAGCAGGGCGCTCCGGCCCTGATCGAAGGTAATGTTAGCCTTACCAGTCTTGTGCGCACGAATGTAGACAACGCGGCGGTCGTGGCGCTCGATCTGCATAACAGCATGAGCAAGAGTGCGCCGCTGGCGACCAATGCCGTACAGTACCAGGCCCTGGCGGGGTGTGGCGGCAAGTAAGACCATTTTGGATTTTAGGGTTCGGATTTTGGATTGCTGTTCTGGCGCTGAACATGCCCACATAGGGTGGGCCTTATGCGCTAGGCTTGACGGCCATTGGTATACGTCGCCCTAAACGTGTCTGATACAACAGCCCAGCCGTACATTCGGCTGGGCTGTTTGGCTTGCAAGGCTGTTGCAACTTCCGTCGGCGGCGGTGGAATGGGGTGTGGTTGCGCCATCCCACAACCTGGGGCTTGTCCAATGACGTTGCATTAGCTTTGGTTTGGCTTGCTACGGCAGATTGCTTGGAACTGGTCTTCGGTATAATAGCGGCGCACTCGCATCAAGGCAGGGGAGCGCGTTATGGCTGAGGAACCAGTAAGCCGTTATCTGACCTCGAGTGGGATCCGCATTTATCGGATTCCGCTTCAGGTTTTTCCGAGTTTGCGGGGCTATGCCCATCTGGTGGTGGCCGACGGGTATAGTGCGTTGATTGATGTCGGTAGTGGCCAGGGTTCAAGTGATGCGCAACTTGTCGCGGGCATGGCGGCGATTCGTGAGCAGTGGGGCGAGCCGGTGGGCTGGAGCGAGTTGAGCCGGGTGGTGATCACCCATGCCCATATTGATCATCACGGTGGCTTGAATATGGTGCGCCGTTTGACCCAAGCCCCGCTGGCGATCCACGAATTGGATCGGCGGGTGCTGGTCAATCACGAAGAGCGCCTGGCCCTGACTCGGTTTCGGCTCGGGGTCTTTTTGCGGCGGGCCGGGGTTGCCGACGAGCGCCGCGCCCGCATGCTGGCAATGTATAGTACGAGTAAGGATCTGTTTCGTTCGGTTGCGGTCGAAGATGTGCTACGCGACGGCGATACGCTTGACGGGCTGTTTCAGATCATTCACGTTCCCGGCCATTGCCCCGGCCAGATCTGTCTTCAGATCGAAGATATTCTGCTGACCGCTGACCATGTCTTGCCGGGAGTAGCGCTTTTTCTGGCTCCCGAAAGCCTGACGGCCTCGACCGGGGTTGATCACTTTCTGCAGTCGTTGCGCAAAGTGGCGGCCTTGCCAGGAGTGCGCTTGGGTCTGGGCGGTCATGATCAGCCGGTCGAGGATGTGGGGGCGGCGGTGGCGAAGATCGAGGCGACCCAGGCGCAACGGATTGCCCGGATCTACGAGGCCTGCCGTGAACCCCAGAGCCTCAGCGCATTGACCAATGCACTCTATCCCGGGCTGGGTGGCTATGATGAACTGCTCGCCATCCAGAAGGTCGGAGCCTATGTCGAGTACCTTGACCAGCGCGGCATGTTGGCGGTTGCCAATCTGGATGAGGTCGCCGAAGACGAGGCGGGGGTGCCACGGTATCGGGCAACCTGATGGGTATAGGTGCGTCAATTCACTTTGAAAAGGGGATGAGCGCACCGTTCGCATCGAGGGTCCAGCGGCTGCCGTCACTGGCTTTGACGCCTAATTCGTCGCGCAGGCGGGCGGGCAGCGGGCGGGGCAAGGCGAGCATGCCGCCTCCTGGGGTGTCGAGCAGGGTGAATTCGAGGTTACCGCCTGCGCCGATGGCGGTGCGTACTTTCCAGCAGCCGTTCCATTCACGATGAAACTCGTAGCGGATCTCGGCAGGGCCAACCAGTTCGTCAACCACAGCGCGAATGGTGGCCCGGGCTTCGGGGGCGCGCCGACGTAGATCGGTTAATGGCGTAGGGAGATTCATGTTCATGGGAGGCTTGGTTCGATCAAGAACTGCACCTGATAATCGCTTGCGCGCAACTGATCATACTGTTCGGGATAGGGTTCAACCTCGGTGATGGACAATTGGTAGACACCGGTCTGAACGGTGCGCGGCGCATCGTCCATGCCACTGATGGTGCCAAGGATAAACGGGTACTGCTGTTCGGGTGTGCTGAACGTGCCACTGACCACAACCCGCCCGGCCCAGATGCAGTGGGCATTCGCATGGCAACGCGAGTCTTCGATGATCGTAGCGAGGTGCAAGACGGCGGTTGTTCCCGCCAGGCTGACCTGCTCGCCGACTCGCAAGGTTGCGGTTATGGCCGTTACTGCCGTGATCGTCGTGGGTTGGGCTTGGGCCTGAATCGGTGTTGCAATGCTCCGACGGTTCTGCGACGCATTGGCACAGGCCGCAAGCCCACCCAGACTCAGGCAGAGCATCAGGGTCATGCGCAACCATGTCGCAAGCGCTAGAGAACCGATCATCATGCTGCGCGTGGCTCACTCCTGAAATGACGCCATGCCATACTGTTTCCAGGCTGCCATGCCGTTCTGGATCAAACTTACCCCGGCGGCAACCCCAGCTTCGCGGCCCTCGCCATTGCCAAACACTGAAACGACGGCAAACACTGCAACTTTGCCCGTTGCGAGGGTCAGATCCATAATCGCATGGGCCTGTGGCAGATCAATTCCTCCTGGCTCACCGGTGATGTGGTTAGGGGTCAAACTGAGATCGAGGATATCGGAGTCGACGTGCAGGTAGATCACATCGCAGCGGGCGGCGAGATCACTGATCGCGGCGGCGAGATCGGCTCCGGGGCGACCGGGTGCGGCGGCGGCGATGGTGGCTTCGGTCGCCCGGATCAACTGTTCTTCGGGCACATCGAGGTTGCGCACATCCACGAAGACGATCCGGTCGGTGGGCAAGGGGGCGAGCACACCAGCCAGTTCGCGCCAACGGGCATAGCCAAGCCCAGCGCAGACCGCGACCGGCATCCCGCCCAGCATGCCCGTGAGGGTCGTATTGGGGGTATTAAAATCACCGTGGGCATCGAGCCAGACCATGCCGATCCGGGTGGTCGGGCCAAGCGCCCGCTGCATGCCAGCGAAGACGCCCACACAGTGCGAACAGTTGCCCCCACTGACGAGCACCGCACGACCGGCCCGCAACCCGTTCGCTACTTCGTCGGCTACTGCCGCGCAGACCATGCCTAAATCAGTGATCGTTTCGCCCGTACGGCGCACCGTTGGTAGGCTTGGTTCCTCGTACACCACTGGCAGCCCAGCCTCCCAATAGACTGCGGCAGCAATGTAGCTATCGAGGGCACAGATATCGCCGTCAGCAGGTTCTTCGTCGAGATACCGAATGCCAACAACATGGAGAGTCTGAAGGGGGGTATGAGTGGGCATAGCAACCTCAGTTTCGCGGGTTCTCATAGGCTTGACCCCGGTATGATACCACGAGCCGGGTTGGTGGGAGGATCGGCAAGCCCATGGTATTGCGTGCGCGCCGGTGCGGGGGGGGGGCGCCCCCCCCCACCCACCCCCACAAGCGCGCGCCCGCAGGCGCAGCAACGGAACACCC
>JBLWKA010000069.1:0-29499 GCA_048381555.1 Oscillochloridaceae bacterium umkhey_bin13 | reverse complement strand
TCCACCTGCCGAGCAGATTCGTCGCGCATTGCTCGCTTTTCCGCTTCCTGATGCCAAATGTGACAACGGACAACTTCCTTAACCTTTCACCATTACCACGTGGGTCGCCCCTGCGGATCCGCACCGATTCGCCGCGAGACGCGTGCGTCCCATTACGCCGATGGCGACGTTGACGGACTGGCCGGGGCCTGAGGCGGTTTCCCATCGTGGCGGGCATAGGCAGCCGCAATATCTTCGAGCGTAATCAGGCCCCGGAAGTTCGTGCCCTCCAACGCCATCACCACTGGGCTATCGTGCTCGGCCATGGTCAGACGGGCAGCCTCAAGCGGCGCATCAGCGGCAACACTGGGCAGTTCGCGGCGCATCGCCAGGGTAATCCAGACCTCGCCACGCCCGGCATGCATCAGGGCCTCAATCTCGGGGCGGGTCACGATCCCAAGCGGGCGTTCGCCCTGCAAGACGGCCACGGCAAACAGCCCTTCGGCGCGCAGCAGTTCGGCCGCCTCACGCACGCGCTGGCCAACCTGGAGGGCCGGTGGCTGCTCACGCAGCAGATCGGCGACCTTCAGATCATGCAGCACCGTCACCGCCTCGGTGACGGCAACCTCTTGGCGGGCGGCCAGGAAGATGAAGAGTGCCGTCGCCAGCAACAGGAAATTCATATTGCTCAGGCCCCACAGGCCAAGCAGGATCGCACAGCCCTGTCCAATCGTAGCGGCTACCAGGGTGGCCCGCCGATAGTTCGTGACGAACGCCAGCATCGCTCGCATCATGCGCCCCCCATCAAGCGGGAAGGCCGGGATCATATTGAACAACACCAGCAACAAGTTGGCCTGGATCAGCCAGAGCACTGCCCCATCAAACGAGATGGCACTAAACATGCTCGTGACCGTGTCCGGGGTCAGGCGGGTAAAGACCCCCGTTACAACCGCAACAATCGCCAAACCAATAATGATCAGCACATTGACAATCGGCCCCATCATCGTGATCAGCAACTCCTGACCAGGATTGAGCACCGGGCGACCGAGAATGGCAACCCCACCGAGTGGCAATAACTGAATTTCGCGCACCGGGATATCAAGCGCCCGGGCGGTCAGGGCGTGCCCGAGTTCATGCAGCAACACACTGCCGAACAGCAGCACGACCATCAGCATACCAAACAGCGCCCCATTAAGGCTCGGGTTTGGCCCGCCCCAGAGCAGCGCCCCGAGCGGCAGCATCAACAACATCGTAATATGAATATTCAGATCGATCCCTGCAATGCGGGCGATCCGGAATGACCAGTTCATAGCAAACCCTTTCTACACTTTCTCATAATAGATCATAGATCGAGTTAGCCGCTTGCGCAATGGCGGCTTGCCCCAAGATTGCGGGGAAAAGCCCCTGCAACTTTTGCCTCACAACCTAGACAAGTGCGCAGACAGCGGCTACAATGCACCCCGGCAGCTATTGCTACGTTGGCTGGTTGCGTAACCCGCCCAGTCGTGTTGACATTCTTTGAGTCGAGGAGCGCCTGATGGTTCGGTTGGAAAACGAGATTCTGTTCACCCCGATCCCCCCGCGCATTGCCCGCCTTCGCGAACTGGCCTATAACCTCTGGTGGACCTGGCATCCCGAAGCCCAGGATCTTTACCGCGAGATCGATCCCGATCTTTGGGAACTGGACTACCATAACCCGGTGGACTTCTTGCGTGATGTGCGTCAGCGCAAGCTCGAAGCGGCGGCTGCTAACCCAAGTTACCTGAAGAGCTATGATGCGGTGCTGAAGAGTTTCGATGCCTATATGGGCGCGAAGAAGACCTGGTTTAGCAAGCATCATCCCGATGCGAACAACGTCCAGATCGCCTACTTCAGCGCCGAGTTTGGGCTGCACGAGTCGTTGCCGATCTATTCGGGTGGTCTCGGTATTCTGTCCGGTGATCATGTGAAGGAAGCCTCGGACATGGCCCTGCCGTTTGTAGCGGTGGGCTTTATCTACCCGCAAGGCTACTTCCGCCAGCGCCTTGATCATAGCGGCTGGCAATTCGCTGAGTATAACAAGCTCAATTTTGCTGATGTGCCCGCGATCCCGGCCCTCGATCCCGATGGCCGCGAAGTGGTCGTCGAGGTCGAACTGCCTGGGCGCACGATCTATGCCAAGGTCTACATCTTCCAGGTTGGTCGGGTCGCGCTCTATCTGATGGATACCGACATCCATCCCAATAGCCCGCAGGATCGCGAGCTCTCGGCCCGCTTGTACGGCGGTGACCAGGAGATGCGCATTTCGCAGGAACTGGTGCTGGGGATCGGTGGGGTGCGTGCCCTGCGCCGTTTGGGCCACAATCCGACGGTCTGGCATATGAATGAGGGCCACTCGGCCTTCTTGGTGCTCGAACTCTGTCGTGAGTTGGTGACCCAGGGCGTGCCCTTTGATGAGGCCCTGGCCCAGGTGCGTCAGCAGTGTGTCTTTACCACCCATACGCCTGTGCCCGCCGGGAACGATGCCTTCCCGCTGCCGATGATCGAGAAGTTCTTCTGGAGCTACTGGCCGCAACTGGGCCTGACCCGCGATGAGTTTATGAACATTGCGATCCAGGATCAGCAGTGGGGCCCAACCTTTGCCATGACCGTCTTGGCCCTGAAGGGTTCGATCTACCATAACGGCGTGAGCAAACTGCACGGCCATGTTGCCCGGGGCATGTGGCAGTGGCTCTATCCCGGCAAGTCCCAGGACGAAGTTCCGATTGGCTCAGTCACCAACGGGGTGCATAGTTCAACTTGGCTGGCCCCCGAACTGCACCAGCTCTACGATTCCTACTTGGGCAAGACTTGGGAAGATAATCTGGACGATCCCAAGGTTTGGAAGAAGATCCACCAGATTCCCGACGAGGTGCTCTGGAATACGCGCCAGCAGCTGAAGGCCAAGCTGATCGCCTTTGCGCGTGGGCGGCTCCAGGCCCATTATCGCCATCTGGGCCAGCAGCACCCACCGGTCTGGCCGGTACTCGAAGAGGGCATCCTGACGCTGGGTTTTGCGCGCCGGTTTGCGACCTACAAACGGGCCACCCTGCTCTTCAAGGACATTGAGCGGCTCAAGTATCTGCTCAATCGGCCCGGCCGGCCCATTCAGATCATCTTTGCGGGCAAGGCCCATCCCAAAGACGATCCCGGCAAGCACTTTATCCAGAATGTCTATCAACTGGCGAGCCAGTCCGGCCTGGCTGGACGGATCGTGTTCCTCGAAGAGTACGATATGGCGGTCGGACGGGCTATGACCCAGGGCGTGGATGTTTGGCTCAACAATCCCCGCCGCCCCTACGAGGCCAGTGGTACCAGTGGCATGAAGGCCAGCCTGAATGGCGCACCGAACTGCTCGATCCTCGATGGCTGGTGGCCCGAGGCCTTCAACGGCAAGAATGGTTGGGCGATTGGCGATGAGCGCGAGTACAGCAATCTTGATGAGCAGGACTGGAACGATGCCCAATCGCTCTACCATCTGCTCGAACAAGAGATTGTGCCGCGTTTTTATGATGGGCGCAATGCGAATGATGTGCCCTCGGCCTGGGTGCAGATCTGCAAAGAGGCCATCGCGACGGTTGCCCCGGCCTTCAGTATGCGCCGCATGCTTGCCGATTATATGCACGACCTGTATATGCCGGCCGCGACGAAATAGGCTTTTGGTTGGCTGGTGACCCCTCACCCCCCAGCCCCCCTCTCCCTCAGGTGGAGAGGGGGGCTGGGGGGTGAGGGAGCAACGGGCGACCAAACGCCATGGCGCAAAAAACGCGATAGAGTACCTACGCATGTCCCGACTGTTCACCATCGGCCATATCGCCACGATCCCAATCCGGCTCCATTGGAGTTGGCTGCTGATCTTTGCGCTGCTGGTGGTGGGGCTGAGTCCAGCCTATGGCATGGTCGTCTGTGGCGAATCAGGGCCATGCTGGGCGTCGGCAAGCCTCGCGGCGCTCATGGCGGCCCTGATCGGGCTGTCGGTGCTGCTGCACGAGTTGGGCCACGCCCTGGTGGCGGCGCGCCTGGCCGTACCAGTGCATAGCATTACCCTGTTTGCCTTCGGTGGGGTCGCCGAGGTCGAACGCGAGTCGCCCTCGCCTGGGGTTGATCTAGCGATTGCCGTCGCTGGGCCAGCCGTGAGCCTACTGATCGCACTGTTCGCCGGCAGTTTCTGGTGGAGTCGGGGCGGCTTAGCGGCCGAACTCGATGCCTTGACCGTCGTCGCGGCCCACCTCGCAGTTGCCAACCTGATGATGGGTCTGTTTAATCTGTTGCCCGGTTACCCTATGGACGGCGGACGGGTTTTGCGGGCCACGCTCTGGTTTCTGGGCGATGATCGTTTTCCGGCCACCCAAACGGCGGCCTATGTGGGTCAGTTGTGTGGGTTTGCAATTGCGTTTGGTGGACTGGCCCTCGCGTTAGGGGTTGGACAACCATTAGCAGCACTCTGGCCCGCCCTGATTGGGCTGTTCCTCTATCGCACGGCCAAGGCGAGCCTGCGTGGGCTGCGGCTCCAAATGGCGCTGCATGGCGTCAAGGTTGGCGATCTGATGCAACGCCAACCGCTGCAAGTCAGGGCCGATCTGACCCTGGAACAGTTCGTGGCAAGCCATGTGCTGGGGCAGGCTGAAACCAGTTTTGTGGTCGTGGCCGATGATACCAATGCGATGCCAACCGTGCTCGGCCTAATGACGCTGCGTGATCTGCGTCGCTTTACCACCGCCCAATGGTCAGAACGGCGGGTCGCCGAAGCCATGACGCCGCATAGTCAGGTAGCCCTGCTTACCGCGCAGACCCCGGCCCTTGATGCGCTGGTCGCCCTGAATGCCAGCCCCGAAGGCTTGCTGCCCGTCACCGATGGCCCACACCTGATTGGACTGCTGCGTCGCCGCGATGTGGCAGTCTATGTGCAAGTCCAACTGGCCCGTGGGCGCTCGGGGTGAGTAGCCTTGCTGCAATCTACACCCGCCTGCTGGGCCACTTTGGACCATTGACCGGCCCCACAGCCCCACGGCCCTGGTGGCCGATTTATGGTTCTGAGCAGGATGCGTTATGCGCCTTTGGGAAGTGCTGGTGGTCTTTACGCGGCTTGGCCTGACTTCTTTTGGCGGCCCGGTGGCCCACTTAGGCTATTTTCGCACTGAATTCGTCGAGCGGCGGCGCTGGATCGATGAAGCCGCCTACGCTGATCTGGTGGCACTCTGCCAATTTTTGCCCGGCCCGGCGAGTAGCCAGGTTGGGATTGCAATCGGCACCCTGCGCGCTGGTTTGCTCGGTGGCTTGATGGCCTGGATCGGGTTTACCTTGCCTTCGGCGCTGGCTCTGACCACCTTCGCGCTTGGAGTTGGCCTGTTTGATCTAAGCGGCCAAAGTGGCTGGCTCCAGGGTTTGAAGGTCGTCGCCGTAGCCGTGGTTGCGCAGGCGGTCTGGGGCATGGCCAAAAACCTGAGCCCCGATGCGCCCCGGGCAACCCTGGCCCTCGCTGCAGCAATCCTGCTGCTGCTCTGGCCGAGTGCCCTGGCGCAGGTTGTGGCGATTGTGCTTGGCGGGCTGATTGGCTGGCGCATCTTCAGCGTGCCCGCTGGCCCACCCTCCACGCTTCAGGTTGCCAACCTTATTCCGGGCTGGCTCAGCCGAGCGAGTGGCGGGCTGCTGGTGGCAGGGTTGGTGGGCTTGCCAGTTTTGGTCGCAAGCAGCGGCAACCAGGCCCTGGCCCTGTTCGAAGCCTTTTTCCGGGCCGGGTCACTGGTGTTTGGGGGCGGCCATGTGGTTTTGCCGCTGCTCGAACAGTCAGTGGTGGTTCCAGGTTGGGTCACTGCCGACCAGTTTCTGGCCGGATACGGGGCGGCGCAGGCCGTGCCGGGGCCACTCTTCACGTTTGCGGCCTATTTGGGGGCGATCAGCCAACCCGCGCCTAACGGGCTGCTCGGGGCGCTAATCGCGACCGTAGCGATCTTCCTACCTTCGTTTCTGCTGCTCTGGGCGGCACTCCCGCTCTGGAGCCAGTTGCGTAGTGCGGCATGGACCCAAGCCGCGCTGCGCGGGATCAACGCTGCAGTGGTGGGCCTGCTGCTCGCCGCGCTCTATGATCCCGTGATCACCAGTGCGATTCGCGGGCCGGTTGATGTCGCCATGGCCTTGGCCGCCTTTGCGGCGCTCCACCTGTGGCGGGTACCGCCCTGGCTGGTGGTTATCGCTGGGGCAGGGCTAGGTGTGGTCTTGTTGGGCTAAGCTGCGGCCCTACGCCCCAACCATCAAAATCCTATCCATCATTCGTCACAATCAGCGGATGCAACTGATTACCACGCCAGATCCCCAGCACCGTGATCGGCCCAAAGCGGACCCGCCCATCGCCACTAGGCTGGAGTTGCGCCACGACGGTGGGGTCGCGCAGTGGCCCATCAAGCTTGAGCAGCAAGGCATCGCCAGCCGGGACACCCCCGGTGCCGAGTTGATCCGCTAACAGGGCCGAGTCGGGCGTGGCGAGTACCGAGCCGCTCAGGCGCACTGGCTGGTTGGTATACAAGCCACTATTGGTCAGCAGCATCCCAAGACTGAGCTCACGGAAGGTTTGGGGCACAACCCGGGGCGCGACCAACTGGTAGCCGTAGCGCCCATCTGGCCCGTACTGCCCCGGACCTTCGAGTTGCCCACTGGCCTGGACGACCGCATAACGAGCTTCGTCCGGCCCCTCCAAGGACAGTTCGGCGGGCAGGAGCAACGCGGTGCCAAGCCAGATCCCCGATCCGCCCAACACCTCGGGAACGGCCCCGGTAAGGCTCAGCCCCTCGACGAGCGCCGCCCCTTCGAGTGTAACCAGGAGCATAGCAGTCAGGGTGTGCGGGCCAAGGGTCGGCGCGGCCAACAGTTCGGCCACAAGCGGCATCGGGGTAGGCATCGGGGCAGGGCCAGTCGAAGCCGCCGGGCCAGCACACGCGCTCAGGATCAAGAGCAGGCCAAGACTCGCAGATAGCCACAATCGCATCGTATCGTACATTCCTTGTTGGGCAAGCCGTTTTGCACCCCAGCCGAACTCTAACCCAAACGCCGGGTCTCGCCGGTGTAAGGTGGGTAAAAACCGGGCTTGGCTGAGTCAGTTGTGGGCGCGGGTTGCGGGCTGCCACTCGTCCCACTGAGCCACTGTTGCACTTCGGGGCTATGCAACAGGCGCTGGATCTCTGGATCATTAATGGTCTGGCGCAAGCGAGGGTTATTGAGCAGTTTTTGGGCCTGCGGATGCCTCAGCAACTCTTGCACTGGCTCGCTCTGCACAGCGGCCCGCAAGCGGTCACGGTTGGCCCAAGCCCATTGGCCAGCGGTCAGTAGGGTGGTACGCCAATCTTTGGGAGTTTTCGTCGTCATCATATTCTCCGTAACCCGCTGCCCATGCCTAAAGCACACCGCAGCACGGTGGTTTCCTGTCCATAGGACGCTGAGCCAGCGCAGGGAGTTGCAGGCAGATCAATCCGCTTAACGCGGCGGCGCACAGGGCGGTGGCTCGCTCAACCAGGGCGCAAAGCGGATATTGGCCCCCACCGAGTCGCCACGACCATCGGCATTCTGATCTGGCTCGTACGGCCCCGACGGATCGCCCCACCAGTTGTTGCGCATATCCAACAGAACCTCGCTGGTGGCCCCACGCCCAAGCCCAAAGCGTAAATAGACCGGAATGATGGGCGGAACATGCTCATCAATGTAGTTCCGCTCAACCCGTAAGGCGAGGGGCGGCAGGCCATTGGGGGCAACCTGAGGAGTCTGGGTGCGCAGGCCAAAGCCCTGGGCATCACCAATTAGGGAGTTACAGGTAACGGCCCCATTCAGCGGGCCGTCGGTGGTCAATTGCAGGTTCGGTGCCCCACCCCGGATCAGATTGCCGTCAATCGTCAGGTTCAGGGTCTCGAAGGTACTACGATTACTGACCCGCACCTGGGGCGCACCATCGGCAAGCCGGTTGCCCCCAAAACGATTGTTGCTCAGGGTGATGAAATTCCCCCGGCCATAACTGGCCTCTAGGGCGGGGCCAAAGGGCATATCATTGGCCGCGACTTCGCTATCACGCATTTCGAGCCGGGTATCATCAAGCAGGATCGCACCGCCATTATCGTTGAAGCGACTGGAGCGAACCACGAGTTCGCTCCGCTCAACGGCCATAACCGTACCCCCAGCGCCACCGCCACGCACCTCCGTGTGTTCCAGCACGATAAAGCTACCGGGACGGCCAAACAGGCCATTCCAGCGCACCCCGGTGGCCCCCACAAAGCGTACCGGGCGATCAGGCAGGCCCAGAGCCAAGAGGCGCGCCCCATCAACATAGATTGCCACCCCGAGGTCAAGCCGAACCTCGACCCCTGGCTCGATAATCAACTCGGCTCCGGGGGCCAATTGGATGTCACGCTTGACCAGAATGGGACTCTGGGCCAGGCCCCAGCGCACACTGCCCCGCAACACATCTACCGGCGGTGGCGGGATGGGGGTCGGCTCGGGAATTGCCGTTGGCGGTGGCGGCACCGTTGGCTCCAGCGGGGGCTGGATCGGTGGCGGCGGCGGCGGCGGCGGCGGGATCGGAGTCGGCGGTTGGGCCACTGGCGGCATTGGGGTCGGAACGACCACGGTTGGCACCGGAGGCACAATCACGGTTGGTTGCAGGGGGGGCGGCGCAGGTGGTGTGCCGATCCCTTCGGGGCCGGGATAGGCCGGATCGGTCGTACCTACCAGATTTGGATCAGGGGTCGGTTCGGCCTCACCTTCAGGAGTCGGTTCGGGTTGGCCTTCGGGGAAACCCTCAGGGGTGGCCTGTTCGGGACTCGGGTAGGACTCAAACGTTTCGCCGGGAAGCGGCTCGGTAGGAATGATCGGATTGGGGTAGGGATCAGGGGCCGGAATAGGTGTGGCAGGTTCCGGACTCGGGTAGGCATCAGCCCCAGGCAAGGTCGGGTTCGGAGCCTCGGCGGCCTGGGTTGGCTCAGTGGACGGCGGGGGTGAGCCTGGCACAAACAGGAACGTCAGCGCAACCGCCAGAATCAGGAACGACAGGGCACCAACCAGCAGCAAGGTATCGCGACTGATCCGCCCACCGGGGGTTGGCTCAACCTGCTGCGGATCTTCTTCCTGAGACACCGTGAGCACCTCCACGCACAGACAAGACTTCGCGGCAGTGTACCACAGCGACTCGGGGGCTGCAACCACAACTGGGTTACAGCAGGGCTACGACTCGGTTATGGTTCGCCCCCGTAGCAGCAGCGCGGCCACTAGGGCCACCCCAAGCGCAACTGCTCCCATCCAGAAGGTCTCGCCAATCACCTGGGCCGCGATCTGCATCAAAAAGCTGGCTGGATCGGTCAGCACCAGCGGATCATCAGCCCCAGCACGCCGCAACGTATCCTGGCGCTGCACCCCCCAGAGGGTCAGGGTGGCAACGCCGACGGTCATGCCAACCAGGCGCAAGGCAATCACCAGCGCCGAGGCGGTGCCGCGTTGGGCCTGGGCGGCGGCGCGGATCACACTGTCGGCAGCGGGCGCGATCACCAAGCCCAGGCCCAATCCGGCCAAGATCAGATGAGCCACCATCACTGGATAGGGCGTGAGGGCTTCCCAGGTGCCCATCAAGCCGTAGCCGAGTGCCCCCAGCGCCAGGCCAAGTATGGCGATCAGCCGATCACCGCGCCGCCCGGCCAACAGTCCACCCGGCCAGGCTGCCACTGCCATGGTCAAAGTCAAAGCCGAGAGCACCCAGCCAGCGTCCCAGGCGGCGCGGCGCAGAATCTCGGGATCACCAGCCTCGAAGAGTAGCAGGCGGGTATTGATAAACAGCGGCACATTGGTGATCGCCAGAGCCAGCGCAAAGCCCACCAGGGTGTTGATCACGCAGGCTGCCGCCGCCGCCCGATCACGAAACAGCGCCAGGTCAAGCAAGGGGTCAGCGGCGCGGCGTTCCCACCAGACAAAGGCCGCAAAGAGCAAGAGGGCCAGGATCACAAGGGGCACAGCGTAGGGTGGCGGGCCTAGCCGTTCGCCATAAAAATCGGTCGCCCCCAACTCGGCTCCGGCCGCTAGCCCCACATTCAGGGCAGTCAGGGCGGCACTGATCAGGATCGCACCGGGCCAATCGAAACGCCCCGCAGCCCGGTGTTGGGGCAGATCGCGGAGCGCCCACCAGGTCAGAAGCAGGGCAACAATCCCAATTGGCAGGTTGATCCAGAAGAGCAGCCGCCAATCGTCGAAGGCCCGCATCAGCACGCCGCCATACAAATGGCCCACCATCCAGCCTGCCGTGTCCACCGCGCCAATAAAGCCGAGTGCCGCCGCGCGTGCCCCCGGCGGGAAGATGTCACTCACCAGGGCCATACTGACCGGCACCATCGCCCCGGCTCCCAGCGCCTGCACCACCCGGCCAAAGACCAGCAGTTCCAGATTGGGAGCGGTGGCAACTTGCACCGAACCGATCAGAAAGACGACCAGGCTGATCAGATAGACCCGCCGCCGTCCAAACAGATCAGAAAAGCGACCCATAAAGGTCATACTGACCGTGTAGGCGAGCAGATAGCCACTGACGACCCAGGCGGCGCGGTTCAACTCGGTGTCGAGCGAAACCCGCATATCAAGCATGATATGCGGCAGCACCGCCGTCACGATTGTCAGATCAACCGCGCCCACAAAGATCGCCAGCGCCACCAGCGCCAGGGTCAGGCGCGGATCAACCGCCGGAGCCTGAACCTGCCCGGGTGCCTCCGCCCGCACGGTCATCAGGGGCACTCCACCGGGGCACGAACTTCGACGGTCTTATCATAGTCACGAAAATTGAGTGTCCAGATCGAAGGGTCGGCCGTATCGGTGACCAGGTCTACCAGCACCATGCGGGTCAGGCGCAGGGTTTGCGCATCGGCCCACAGATCTACCGCTACCGGGCCTGCTCCAAGCAAATTCAGACTGATCGCCTGAAGATCCTCGCCCGCCATGGTGCCACGCAAACGCACCTGCTCGCGCTCATTCAGCACCTCGTTGCTCAACTGGCTCACGTCGGCAAACCGTTCCTGAAGCAAGAACTCGATCCCCCGGTCGGGCGCAAACAGCACCACCGGATCAAACGAGGCGTCAGGGGGCAAACACTGCCACTGGCGGGTCAGCGGATTCGTCAGATACTGGCGACCTTCAAACGAAACCGTGCGCAATTCGGCAATGGCACTCCCGAGCGTGACATTCAGGATGGCGAGTACGGCATCAGGACGGCGCAAATCGCCTTCCATGCGCGTAAGCACCGTAAAGCCATTGGCGTCAATCGCAACCGGACGCCCGGCCAGTTCAATCAAAAAGCGGACACTCTGGCTGGCCTGGGTTGCCCGACCAATCGCAGCACTCAATTCACGCGGGGTGGGGGTCGGCGTAGGCTCAGCCGCAGGCGCACTGGCACAACCAGCCAATACCAGGCTCAATATAAAGGTTAGCACAAGAATGAAAGGGCGCACTGCCACCTCACCTGTTTGATCCGCCAGATTAGGAGGGCTTGGCCCTCGCAGATCAACCCCTAACTCAAAATTAGATTGATCATCTCCACTAGACGCTCGACCTCAAAGGGCTTCTGCATAATCACCGCACCTTCGGCTTCAAGGTCGGCAAACCAGGGTTTGCGGTTCAGGGCAGTCATAATGATAATCGGGATACCATCATCCTGCAGCCGCTCTTTCAGGTGATTAAAGACCTCGACGCCATCCATATTCGGCATCATCAGATCGCTGATCACCATACGCGGATTGAGGGTTTCGAGCATTGCTAAGCCCTCTTGACCATCACGGGCCAGGACAACTTCGTAGCCCGCAGCGCGTAGCCCATATTCAAGCACTGTCTGCAGCGCGATGTCATCGTCTATAATAAAGATCGTGCCCTTGCTCATAACCTTCTCCCCGAGCGCTGCGCCGTGCGCCGCAACCATGGCTTTCCCGATCCAGGTCTTAGAACCGCCCGCCATTATACCAGACCTCCCTTTACACGTTGCACAAAGGACTGTTATGCTTCCAAGCCCTGCGCCACTCGCCGACTACCCGTTTATTCACTGGGAAGAAGTGCATTTTCGCGATCTCGATGCGCTGGGCCACGCCAACAACGTGGTGTATGCCAGCTGGTTCGAGTCGGCCCGCATCGCCTACTATCTTGATCTAACCAACCTACCCTTAGAGCAGCTTGGACTGATTTTGGCCGAAGCCACGATCAGTTATAAGGCCCCGGCCTATTTTGGCGAGCGCCTGGCAATTGGGGTGCGGGTCAGTTCGATCGGCACCAAAAGTTTTGTGATGGACTACCTGATGGTGCGAGCGGGCGACGATATGATCATTGCCACGGGCAAAACCGTGCTGGTGGCCTACGACTATCGTAGCGGGGCAACTGTTCCAGTCTCAGACATCTTCCGCCAACGGGTAGCCGAGCGCCAGGGAAGTTCATTGGGGCGGTAGAAACGGTTCGACCGTTACCACCGCATCAAGGTTGAGTGGCCCATAGAGGTGGGGAAACTGTTCGCCCGGCTCGCCCTCTTCGTCACGCAGTTCGGCGCTAAGGCGAGCCGGGTCAACCGTGATCAGCACCAACCCGGTCTGGCCGCGATAAAATTTGGCCGCAACCCGGGGCAGTTGCGTGACCCGCGAAAAGTGAATAAAACCCTCGAGCTGCAACGAGTCGGCGGTATACACCCCGGCAAGTTGCGCCGCTTGCCATGCGACAGCAGTGGTGATGTGGTAAATCATAGGTTATACCCGAAGCGCTTCTTGCAGACTGGCGACGGTCCGCAGCATGTGCAGATCAACCCCTAGCCCCACCAGGGCCTGGGCGACCTCGGGGCGGATGCCTGCCAGCACAGTCGTGACGCCCATCAAGCGAGCGGCATGGGCGATCTGGATCAGAGCATGGGCGACGTGGGTGTCTACCAGGGCTACGCCGGTCACATCAAGCACGAGGGTGCGGGCACGCGCCTGTTCGAGCCGTTCAAGGATGACGGCCATGGTCTGATTGGCCCGCGCACTATCCAGATTGCCCACCAGCGGCACAATCAGGGTCTCGTCACTAATGGGAATCACCGGCACAGCTAGATCAAGCACCAGCCGATTCAGGGCTTGTTGGGCATGCAAACTGGCTGCCAGTTCGGCCGCAGCGGCTTCTTGGTCGGCAACCGCCTGACTGAGGACGGCGGTGCGCTCTTCGACCCGCTGTTCGAGCGCAGCGTTACTCGTGCTCAACAACTTGCCAATCTGCTCGGCCTCGGTACGGGCAGCCTGGGTCTCTTGAAGGGCAAGCCGGATGCTACGGGCGCTCACAAAACTGATCAGTGTCACCATGACCAACAGCAGCATCGCATTGATTGACGAGGTAGGCCAGAGCGGATTGAGTTGTTGCTCCTCGGGCAACAGGCTCTGACCAACTGCCAAGCCGATCAGACAGAGCACCAGCACCGACCAGATCTGGACGGGTGGCAACAAGACGCCAGCCAGCAAGACTGCCAGCACCAGAAAGAAGGGCGTATTGGCGGTTGGGGTACCCATACTGAACGAGCCAATAATGGCTGCAATGGTTAGCCCAATCAGTAACCAGGCCCCGCTTGCCACATTGCCTCGGTGCGCCAGCGCCGCCGTTCCCACAAAGATCAGCGCTGTAACCAGCAGCATGATCACGGTTCCCAACGACTGATTCTGGGCCCACGAAACCGGCACGAAGAGTAGGGCCAGCACCGTCATGCCCAGCGCGAGCACAATCAGGTTCTGGCCCCGCCGTTGCCGATCAGGGTCACTCGTTTGCACCGTCAGGAATGCGCGGAAGGAGTCCTTCATGGTGCAAGCCTTACAATTGAGTTAGGGTGCCAGTCCCCCACCAGCGGCCACGCCGAAGACGACCAGGACAAAAAAGCAGGTCAAGAGTACGATGCCAATGATCGCCTGGATAATAATCACAAAGAGCGCCTTGGTGTTGGGCAGATTCATGCCCGACTGGATCGCCAGGTAGGTCAGGTAGAAGTTGTAGATCACCAGAACGAGATTGACCAGCCCTCCCAGGAAAGGAATCAGGCCAAGGATACTACTGGCAATCGTCAGCGGGGCACCAAACAGGGCCAGGCCGTAGGCCAGTTCGCCAAACGTCCCGGTACCGCCGAAGGCCCGCCCTAAGCCAAACGTAATCCCCCAGGTGATCAGCAAGCCCAGCACCGTACCAATGATCGTAAATACAAACGCGAACATCGCGATCAACACCCCACCCACAACCCCAAGGCCAAGTTGACTAAAGGTGTCACTGTACAACTCGGGCGACAACAAGGCCGAAATCGCGGCGAAGACGGCATTGATCAGGGCGGCAGCGACCGAGTAGATCAATGCCCACTGCAAATTGTCCTTCTCGTACTCCTCGAAGGTGGCTACCGATGGTTTGGTGAGCACCGCAATGCTCGCGTTGATCATCTCCTGAAACATAGGGCAAAGGCTCCTTACCGATCAAAGGAAACATGGCCCTATTGTAGACGATAGTGCGTCATTGTGGGGCGCGTAGGCCAGAATTCGCCCCAAATCGCGTTGGGCGAGGCAGGGCGGGATATGGGCAGGGCGGGCACACGATCCCGGGGTGGATCACGGTAGGGCGACCCGTGTGGTCACCCGGGGCAGCCACACGGGCTGCCCCTACGTGGTGACCAGGCCACCTCGGGGCGTTCCCCTACCCTAGGGTTGGCCGAAATTTGTAACCGTAGACCAACACATTATCTTCGCCGAGATCGGCTAAGCGGCGGGTCACGAGTTCGACGCGCTGACCAATCGCCAGATCGTCTTCGTTACAGTCGGTCAGTTGGGCCGTGACGATCGGGCCTTCGTCAAGCTTGACGAGGGCCACCGGGTAAGGGGCAAAGCCTTCGTAGCCATCAGGAGCCTGACGAATCACGCTGAAACTATAAATTTCGCCGCTCCCAACCAGGGTCACGGGTTCCCAGGCATGGGCATCTTCACCGAGGGCCGGGGGCTGCGCTGGAAAGCGGACGGCCCCGGTCGTGCGATGGCGCTGACCCTCGAGCCGGTAACGGGCGGCGCACTGGCGCCAATGACGAGCAACTTCCATGTATCCACTCCTCCTACATTATTCGGCAAGCAAAACACAGGTCGCGGCCGTCGTACCAACCCCTCCAAGGGTCTGGGCCAGGGCAACCCGGGCGTTCGGTACCTGACTGGGGCCAGCCTGGCCGTGCAACTGACGCATAAGTTCAACCACCTGATAGATGCCACTGGCTCCGGCGATATCACCACGGGCTTTGTAGCCGCCAGCCGTCGCCAGGGGCGTGCGTCCACTCGGCGCAATCGCCCCGTCAGCGGCATAGCGCGGGGCCTCGCCGCGCTCGTAGTAGCCAATCGCTTCCAGCGCCAGCGCGGCGGCAATGCCGTGCGGATCACTCAGTTCAAGCACTTGGACATCACTCAGGCCAAGATGGGCGCGCCCGAGGGCGATTTGGGCGCTGGCCCGGGCGGCCGCCAGGTCGAGCAGATCGGCCCGCGCCGCCAGGTTGGGGATGTCGGTGACGATTGCCGTTCCCGCCAACCGTACCAGTGGCGGGTTCAGGCCGAGTTCGCGGGCAATTGGTTCGGTTGCCAGAATGACACAGGCCGCACCATCGGCGACACTACTGCAATCGAGCATGTTTAGGGGCGAGGCGATCTGACCCGCTTTGCGATACTTGTCGGCGTTGATCGCAAACCGATAGAGGGCCTGCGGATTTTTGGCCGCGTTGGCGTGGGCATTGACCGGAAAGGGCGCAAAGGCCTCGGCGGGATAGCCATAGACATGCATATAGCGCCGCATCAGCATGGCCCATTGGGCCGTCAGGGTGATCCCGTGAATCGCCTCGGCCTCGATATCGGTCTGGCGTGCCAGGGCCACTTCGAGTTCGCCTTCCAGCCGGTCGGTGACCTTTTCGGCCCCCAGGACGACTGCCACTTCACACTGACCGGAGGCCAGCGCTTGAGCGGCCTGGTGCAAAGCGACCCCACCACTCGCCCCGGCGGCCTCGACCCGTACCGCCGGAAGGCCCGGTAAGCCGACTGCCGCCGCCAGCATGGCCCCGAGTTGACTCTGCCCGGCCAGGCTTTCGCCGAGCGCATTGGCAACGTACAACCCCCCGATCTTGTTGCGGGGCAACTGTGGTACGGTTGCGAACGCCGAGCGTACCGCCTCACTCGCAAGATCGGCCAACGAACGTCCATAATGTTCACCGACGGCGGTTGCCGCAGCGGCGACCAGATAACTTTTGATCATATGTATGGTTACCTTTTTGTGAAGTCTAGGGAGAACCATGTTCTTCCTGTGTCCCGCCCGGTCTGAGGGCCAGGGAGACATGGTTCTCCCTGTATACCATCTGGTCTGAGGGCCAGGGAGAACATGGTTCTCCCTGTATCCCGCCCGTTGGGCGGCGTCATGACGCCGCCCAACGGGCTTTACCCCATCACGAGTTTGCCAACCCATTTGGCATAGACGGCATAATCCACAAACACCTGCCGCGCCAGATAGGCCGCCGTCAAGGGAGCGCGTTCCCGCCGCGCCAGAATCCCCTCGGTGACGGTGAGGGCGTAGGCATCAGAACCAGCCCCGCTGCCGTAGGTCGTCAAAAAGATTGTCTCACCGGGTTGGGCCACATCAAGCGTGGCACACAGGCCAGCCATGGCAGCACCCGAATAGGTGTTGCCAATCTGGGGGCTGAGTAGGCCCGGCGCGATTTGGGCATCACTAAAGCCGAGCCGCTTGGCCACCGCCTGGGGGAATTTGGCGTTGGGCTGGTGGAAGATCGCATAGGTGAAATCTTGCGGTCCCTTGCCCAAATCATCCAGAAGTTGGCGTGCGGCGCTCTGAATCTGATGAAAATAGGCTGGCTCACCGGTAAAGCGGTTGCCATGCACCGGATACGGTCGGTCGGCCCGTCGGAAGAAGTCGGGCGTATCGGTGACATAGCTGATCGTCGCATCAAGGGTTGCGACGGCTTGTTCAGCCGGACCGATGATCAGGGCACCAGCCCCTGCCGAAGCCGTATATTCCAGTGCGTCACTGGGGCGACTCTGGGCCGTATCAGCGCCAACGGCCATCGCATAGTTCGCCATGCCACTGCCGACCAGCGCCATCGCCGCCGTCAGAGCCTCGCTCCCGGCTTTGCAGGCAAACTCGAAATCGGCGGCACTCACCCAGGGGGCCGCGCCCAGCGCCTCGGCCACAATCCCACCCGAAGGCTTGACGCTGTAGGGGTGGCTTTCGCTCCCGATCCAGACCGCTCGCAACTCGGTGGGGCTGATTGCCGCCCGCGCCAACGCATTGCGCGCCGCCTCGATGGACATAGTGATCGTATCTTCATCGGGGCCAGGGACACTCTTGGCGTCTACCGGAACCCCACCCTGGCCATCTGTCCAGATCCGGGCGATCTCTTTGGCACTAATCCGATAGCGCGGAATATAGACCCCGTAGCCAACGATGCCAACGGGGCGGTTTGGTTTCATCACAGGCGTTCGTCCTCTCTCACCTATATTGCTCATCATACGAAGCACAGAGCCCCCAGAGTTGTTGACAACTCTGTGGCCTCTGTGCCATTAGTATTCATTCAGGTAGCACTGCAACGTTAGCCGCGCAGTTCCAGTACCAGTTCTTCGGCGCGGGCAGGTTTGATGTTGCGTTCTTCGACCATGCGGCGGGCAATTTCGTCCACCTGCGGGCCGTGGGCACCAGCTGCCATCGCGATTTGGCGGGCGTGCAGCCCCATGTGACCCTGATTAATGCCTTCGCAGGCCAGGGCACGCATCGCTGCTAGGTTACTGGCTAGACCAGCACAGACCGCAATCTCGCCAAGCTGACTGGCCGACTTGACATCAAGCAGCTTGAGCGCAGCCTGGGCCGCAGGATGCACCCGGGTGGCCCCGCCTACAATCCCGACCGCCATCGGCATCTCGATCGTGCCGATCAAATTGCCCTCGGCGTCACGCTCCCAGGTCGTGAGCGACGTATACTGGCCGCTGCGGGCCGCATAGGCGTGCGCCCCAGCCTCGATTGCCCGCCAATCATTGCCGGTTGCCACAATCACCGGGTCGATCCCGTTGAGGATGCCCTTGTTGTGGGTCGTGGCGCGGTAGGGATCAACCGCAGCGAAGGCATAGGCCCACATAATCCCCTCGGCAACCGCTTCGCCACTGAGGCCATCACGCTCAAGGGCGCGGGTTGGCACGACACAGCGGGCGCGGGCCAGGCGGCGATCCGCCAGATTCGAGAGGATGCGCAGATAGACCCGTCCGCCCGTGATCTGCTCGATCAGCGGGGCGATCGCCTCGCACATCGAGTTGATCGCATTCGCGCCCATCGCATCACGGCAGTCCACAATCAGGTGGACAACCAGCATTGGGCCCATCGGGCTGGTCGCGTGCAGATGCACCTCGAGCTCGCGGGCACCACCACCAAGCGTGATCAACGAGCGACTCTGGGCATTCGCCAGGGCCAGAATCTCGTCGGTGCGCGCGAGAATATCGTGACGGGCATTGGCGGAGGCCTGAACGCCCACTACCTGCACTTGGCCGATCATCAAGGGCGCAGTGCTGCTGGTCTGAAACCCGCCGCCCTCACGAATAAGCTTGGCCGCATAACTGGCCCCCGCCACAATTGACGGTTCCTCGACCACCATCGGGATCAGGTGGTCGCGACCGTTGATCTGAAAATTGGTCGCAATCCCCAGGGGCAGATTGAACGTCCCAACGACGTTCTCGATCATCTTATCGGCACGCTCGACGCTGAGGATGCCATGGCCGCCGTGGAGAACCCGTAGGTCTTCGTCACACAGCCCATCGAACGACTTGACCATCTGGAGTCGCTCGAACGGATTGAGTTGGTAGAAGCCCTGAAGTCGTGAGTTCTTGGTTCCCATACGTCTTGCGTCTTCCCTCACTAACTAAACATCTGGATTGTCAGGCAAAGAAATGGACGCTCAAATTCGCGTCCTCGCATGGATTGTAGCACCGCTGTGCGTTCAAACAGTCGCAAAGAACTGTCAAAACCTATCATGGCACTATCGAAGGCTCCCAGAATTGCCTTGAGCGTATCTTTTTGACATTTATAACGGTAGATCGGGTAGAGCGTTCACAACGAAAGGCTGAACCCGATGCACCACCTCCTCCGCTGGCTCCTGGTACTCTGCTTGAGCCTCTGGCTGCTTGAGCCGACGCTTACCAAGGCTGATAGCGTGCCGCAACCGCTCCCGTTGAGCCAGGATTGGCACAACACTGCATTGATTATGTCAAATGATAATTGGGACAACCTCCCCGGCATCGTAGGCATGCGCGGCGACGGTTTAACGAGTAGCCCTGGCATTGATCCGCAAACGGTGCTCGCTACCGATGATAGTGGCGTGCTTGATGTGAATGCTAACCAGACCAACCCGAACAGCTTTGCGACGGGTGGCGTGACCGAGTTTCAGCTAGCCGACCCGGTTGTCGCGATCAAAGGATCGGCCACTGCCAGGGCTCCTTATCTTCGGCTGAGCCTGAATACGCTTGGTAAGAGCGATCTACAGGTCGCGTACCGGCTGCGTGACCTGGATGGATCGAGCAATCATGCGGTGCAACCGGTTGCGTTGCACTACCGGATCGGGGCGAGTGGCCCCTGGACGAATGTGCCCGCCGCGTTTGTCGCCGACGCAACCGAGGGGCCGAACCTGGCAAGCCTGGTAACAAGCGTTGCAGTAGATTTGCCCGTGACGGCCAATGATCAGCCGCTGCTGCAACTGCGGATTATGACCACTGATGCGGTTGGCACAGACGAATGGGTTGGCATAGACGACATCCTGATCACGGGTCAAGAGCCGAGTCCCACCGTGGTCACGTTGTTGGAATTTCGTGCCGCGCCCGACGGCGAAGCAGTCAGGCTTGATTGGGCCACGGCAAGCGAGTATGCGATTGCCGGCTTTGTCGTTCTGCGCGGCACCCACGCCGAGTACAGCCACGCCGTGGCGGTGAGTGAACTTGTGGCCGGGGAAGGCGATAACCTAAGCGGGGCCGCGTACACCTGGCACGATCCAGCCCCAGCACCAACGGCCTTCTACTGGCTCGAGGTGATCAACTGTGATGGAACTCCCGAAAGTTACGGGCCGGTCTGGGTGAATCAACCCGCCGCCCTGCGCTCGGCGCATCAGGTGTTTCTCCCGTTGGTAGGCCGGTGATCTGGGGGTGGCGTATGTTCTTGCCATGGCCGAGCAGGCCCTCACACCCACGGAAATCGCCGGGGCGCACAGGGTGAACCGATTTCGGGTATACTCCTCGTACGTTGGTGCCATGATGTGAGGGAGGAGACGTATGCCAACAGCAACGATTGGAGTCATCGGCGGCAGTGGCCTCTATGCGATGGAGGGGCTGGCTGAGGTTGAAGAGGTGCATTTGGCGACGCCGTATGGCAACCCGAGTGATGCGTTTGTGCTTGGGACGCTGGCAGGGCAACGCGTAGCTTTTTTGCCACGTCACGGGCGCGGCCATCGCCTGAACCCAAGTGAAGTCCCGGCCCGAGCGAATATCCACGCCTTTAAGCAGCTTGGCGTGCAATACTTGATCTCGGTCAGTGCGGTTGGTTCGCTGCGCGAAGATTATGCGCCGGGCCAGGTGGTCGTGCCTGACCAGATCTTTGATCGCACCAAGGGCATCCGGCCGGCGACCTTTTTCGAGCAGGGGGTTGTCGCCCATCTTGGCTTTGATCGCCCCTTTTGCCCCTTGTTGAGCGAGCGCCTGGTTACGGCGGCGCAGACCGCCGGGGCCACCATCCACCAGGGCGGCACACTGGTGGTGATGGAGGGTCCGGCCTTCTCGACCAAAGCCGAGAGCGAAGAGAATCGGCGGCGCGGCCATAGTTTGATTGGCATGACCGCCTTGCCCGAGGCCAAACTGGCCCGCGAGGCCGAAATCGCCTACGCTACCCTGGCCATGGTCACCGACTATGATGTCTGGCACCCTGACCACGATGCCGTTACGGTCGAGGCGGTCGTGGCGGTGCTGCTAGGGAATGCGGCCCTGGCTCAGCGGATCGTCGCCGAAGCGGTGCGCTTGATTGGCGATGGGTTTGTCAGTGCGGCCCATAGTGCGCTGGCAACCGCGATCATTACTGACCGTACGAAGATTCCCGCCGAGGCGCGTGAGCGTTTGCAGGTGATTGCCGGGAAGTATTTGTAGTTATGCACGACGAGATACGGATCATTCCCGTGCGCGGGATTGGCGAAGTCAATCCGGGTGACGATCTGGCCGTAACCCTTCTGGACGCCCTGGAGCTTGCTGGACGCTCATTGGTCGAAGGCGATGTGCTGGTTGTCACCCAGAAGATCGTCTCGAAGGCCGAGGGCCGGCTGGTTGATCCGGCCAGCGTGGAACCGTCGGCCTTCGCCCACCAGATTGCGGCCCAGGGGCGCAAGGATGCCCACTATCAAGAAGTGGTACTGCGTGAGAGCCGCCGGATTGTCAAGATGGTCGCGGGTGTGTTGATCACCGAAACCCATCACGGCCTTATCTGTGCCAACAGTGGTGTGGACGAATCGAATGTCGGGGGTGGCCAATTGCTCTGTCTGCTGCCCGAAGATCCCGATGCGAGTGCGGCACGCCTGCGCAGCGCCATCCGTGAACGTACCGGCCTTGAGGTAGCAGTGATCATCTCGGACACCTTCGGGCGGCCCTGGCGTGATGGTCAGGTCAATGTGGCGATCGGCTGCGCCGGGATCGCTCCGCTCAATGATTTCAACGGGATCGACGACCCCTACGGCTATACGATGCACGCAACCCTGATTGCGGTTGCCGATGAGTTGGCGAGTGCGGCTGAACTGGTCATGGGCAAGATTGACCAGGTGCCAGCAGCGATCATTCGGGGCTATGCCTATACACCGAGTGAAACGGCCAGCGCCCGCCAATTGCAACGCGACCCGCGCTTTGATCTGTTTCGGTAGGGACTATCTCCGCGTAGGGACGCAGTGTGCGGCCATGCCTGTTGCCGCGTCCGCCTCTGGCGGTGGGTGTGGTGCGACTACACCGCACCACACGGTTGTTTGGTGTGGTTGGGCGGCTTCGCCCCGCCCAACCACACCAAAACCTGGGACGTGCCCAATGACGTTTCATCTGCCCTGAGCGTGCTGCATCCTTACGCTCCAAGCCCCTCACCGAGCCGTAAACTGATAGATCGTCGTATGGCGATAGACCTCGCCAGGACGCAGGATCGGGCTCGGGAAGTGGGGCTGGTTGGGTGCGTCGGGGAAATGTTGGGTTTCGAGACAGACGGCGCTGCGTGGGCCGTAACGCTCGCCTGCTTTGCCCGCGATCTTGCCCGTTAAGTGGTTCGCCGTATAGAGTTGCACCCCTGGTTTGGTCGTCAACAGGTCGAGTTGCCGCCCGCTGGATGGATCACACAAACGTGCGGCAAGACCCAGGTGTCCTGGTTGGTGGCGCAATACAAAGGTGTGATCATAGCCAACGGCTTGCCGCAATTGGGCCTCCTCGGCCTCGATCTGTCGTCCGAGCGGCGTTGGCTGACGAAAGTCAAAGGGCGTCCCGGCCACTGGTCGCACCTCGCCGGTTGGGATCGCCGTCGCATCAGTGGGCAAATAGGCGTCGGCGTAGAGCGTCAGTTCGTGATCGAGGATCGAACCGCCGCCCGCCAAATTGAAGTAGCTGTGGTTGGTCAAACTGACCACCGTAGCTTGATCAGTGGTGGCCCGACAGTCAAGCTGCAAGGCCCCGGTGTGGCGCAGCGTATAGGTGACACTGACGGTCAGGGTGCCAGGGTAGCCATCGGTGCCTGCCGGCAGGCGACAGGCCATGGTGACACTCGGGCCATCGTCGGCCTCAAGCGGCTGAGCCGCCCAGAACTGCGCATGCAAACCCTGCGGCCCGCCATGCAGGTGGTGCGCTCCAAGGTTGCGTACCAGTTGATAGACCTGACCATCAAGTGCCAGGTGCCCATTGGCGATGCGGTTCGCATACCGACCCACCGTACTCCCAAAATAGGGATGGCGACCTAGATAGCCCGCCAGGGTATCAAAGCCAAGCACTACATCGGTCAGGCGACCGTGGCGATCAGGCACCCGTAAGGCCATTAAGGTCGCCCCGTAACTCAAGAGCTCGGCCTCGATCCCCGCGTCGCAGCGCAGGGTGAAGTGTTCGGCGGACTGCGGGCCTGTGGAAAGGGTCTGGTGAATGAGGTTCATAAGGTCATTAGGTAGATCGCGTTGGTCTGCTGCTAGATTATACGGCGCTTGGCGATGACCATGATTGGTGGGCTACTCCGGGTATAATGCAGGTACCTTGTTCGCCCAGTCTAGCTTCAGGAGTGGCCCATGCCCGGCAATAGTTTTGGTCAGATTTTTCGTCTTACGACCTGGGGCGAATCGCATGGCCCGGCGGTGGGCTGTACGGTGGATGGTTGCCCCGCAGGTTTGCCCCTGGCGGTCGAACAGATCCAGCAGGAGTTGGATCGCCGCCGCGTTGGCCAGAGTCGGGTCAGTTCACAGCGCCAGGAACTCGATCAGGTGCAGATTCTGTCCGGGGTATTCGAGGGGCGCACGACCGGGGCACCGATCAGTATGCTGGTCTTTAATCAGGATGCGAAATCGAGCCACTACGAAAATATTAAGGATCTGTATCGGCCTGGTCACGCCGATTATAGCTGGGATGCCAAGTACGGCTTCCGTGATTGGCGGGGCGGTGGGCGATCCAGTGCGCGCGAAACGATTGGCCGGGTTGCGGGCGGCGCGATCGCCCGATTGCTGCTGGCCCAGGTTGGAGTGCAGATCGTAGCCTACACCTTGCAGTTGGCCGAATTACGCGCCGAGCAGTTTGATGAGGCCGAGATCGAGCGCAATATTATGCGCTGCCCCGATGCGACGGTGGCGGCCCAAATGGTGGAGCGGGTTGAAGCGGCACGCCGTTCGCGTGATTCGCTGGGGGGCATCGTCGAGGTGCGCGCCCGGGGTGTGCCACCAGGTCTGGGTGAACCGGTTTTTGATAAACTGCAGGCCGACATTGGCAAGGCCATGTTTTCGATCCCCGCGATCAAAGGGGTCGAAATGGGTGAAGGCTTTGGCGTGATTGGCTTGCGCGGCTCCGAGAATAACGATCCCTTTACGCGCCGCCCCGATGGCACGATCGGCACAACCGCCAATCGCCATGGTGGCATTCTGGGTGGGATCTCGACCGGCGAAGAGATTGTGGTGCGCCTGGCGGCCAAACCGCCCGCGAGCATCGCCCAACCGCAGCAGACGGTTGATCGGGAGGGCAATCCCGCCGAAATCGAAGTCCATGGCCGCCACGATCCCACTGTGCTGCCGCGCCTGGTACCGATTGCCGAAGCGATGCTGGCGCTGGTGCTGGCAGATCATCTGTTGCGGCAACGGGTGGCCCGGGTATAAGAAAGATGAACGATTTTCTTGCAACCCGTTCCTATTCGTTGCTGCTTGCGGCGTTAGCGGGCCTGTGCTGGGCTGCCGTATTGGCGCTCGTGCTCTTTGGTGGCCTGGCAGGCAGTGAAGAACCCCTGGCCTTGCAACGGCTGATCTTCTATGGGCTGGCGCTGGCGGCCCCATTGCTGACGTTTGTGCCAATTGAACACGGCACGGGGCTGCGCGGGCTGGCGGTTGAAGGTACCCTGGGCACGACTTTATTGCTCTATACCCTGGCTTTGGTGCCTGCCCCACGCGACTGGTTGCTGGCGCTGCCGGATCTGCCGGTCTATGGCTTGTTATTCTTTGCCCTTTTTCTAAGCAGTGCCGCCATGGTGCGCCCACTGATCCATGCGGCAACGGCCCGCATGTTTCAGTCCCGCGCCCGCGCCCTTGATCAGCGTCGGGTGCGCCGCCAGTCGTATGAGTTTGGGTTGCTCGTGGCGGCAGCGGCGATCCTAGCGAGCCTGCGGGTGCTAACCTGGGTCAGTCTCTTGCTATTAGTGGTGGCGATCCTGATTGCCGAACTGCTCTTGCTGGCCTGGATCGGTACCGAAGGGGTCACGTAGATGGCGATCAGCAGTGCCCCTGCCAGCGCATGGTCGGTCACCGATCTAGCAGCCCTGTTTAGTGCCACCTTTGAAGGCTACTTTTATCCTGGGGTCACAACCGCCGCCCAGTTGGCGCAGCGCATTGCGAACGAGAATCTGGATTTGGTCCATTCGCCGGTGCTGCTGCATGACGGTACGCCAATTGGGTTGGCCCTGCTGGGGCGTCGCGGTTCCCGGGCCTGGTGCGGTGGCTTTGGAATCATCGCCAGCCAGCGCGGTCATGGGTACGCCCATACGCTTATGGCCAACCTGCTTGAACAGGTGCGCACCGCTGGCGCAAGCCAGTTCAGCCTTGAAGTCCTGACCCGCAATACGCCAGCGTTACGGGTGTACGAACAGGCCGGGCTGCACATCAGCCGCCGCCTGCTCATCCTAAGTTGGCAACTTGGTGATGAGGACGAACCAGCCGGAGTGGCGCTGGTCGAAACCGACCCCACATCATTGGTGATGCACCATTTTGCGGCTATGCACCCGGTTGCCCCGGCCTGGCAACGCGAACCGGCGACCCTGCTGACGCTGCCTGACCTGCGCGGGCTGGCCTTGCACCAGGATGGAGGCGTCGTCGCCTATGCGTTGGTGCGTGGCGACACAAGCCTGCGCCTGTATGATGTTGCCGCCCGCGACGAACCAAGCGCCCGGCAACTCCTGGTCAGCCTGCAAGCCCAGGCGCACAGCATCATCAGTGTGAACGAACCCGCCACGAACCCCTTGACGGCGGCCTTCTTGCGTTGTGGTTTCCTGGTTGCCGATGAACAGCATGAACTCGTGCTGTAATCAGGGCTGATGCAACGTCCATGCCTACCGCGCTGATCCGCCGCTGCCGACGTTGCCGCCTGATGAGGCCGAATGGCTGGCGGCGCACTTGCATATGCAAGGATTGCGTTAAGCGGGTGTGACGAAACGTCGATACCGCTGGCGAATTCGATTCGCCCCGTGGCGGTTCGGCGTCCCCCCGTGGCGGTTCGGCGTCCCCCCGTGGCGGCCACGATCCCGCGTAGGGGCAGTCCCTACCGATCCGCACCGTCTCCGCCCTCCATTCGCCAGCGGTATCAACGTCGTGCACAGGAATGACGCATCCCGCGGACGGTATCCTGCTCCGTCGCGGTGGGAAGCGGCGTCCCCGTTTCGGCCCCCCCTCCCCCAGCCTTTTGGGGGTAGGTATTTGAGGTGAGCCATGGCTGTCCCGTATCATGGATGTACCCCTACAACCGTGATATGGGAGGAATGCCATGACTCACCAGGAAGCATTATCAGAATGGACGCGCTGCGTGTCAACCAATCTGCCGCACCTCAGCACCCCGCAGGCCCGGGTGTTGGCGTGGTGGGGGGGGTGGGGGGCCGGAAGGGGCGCACCGTGCAAGAACATACGTCACACCCGCGTTAAGCTCAGCATTTGCAGATCGGGTTACAATCAGGTATACTGCCACGCGGTGAACGGTGGCCGGATCGGGCCATGTTTAATCTGGGGATCACACCAAATCCACGGCAAAGGGGGTGAGCAACTACATCGGGCTTGCGTTTGACTGGATCGGGCGTTGCCCCGCGCCACATACGTTTCAGTCGCCCATACTTATGGTGCCAACGTACCCGAGATGCACAGCTATGCGTGTTGAACGCCGTGATGGTGAAACCGTTGAGCAGTTGATCCGCCGCTTTAACAAGGGCGTGGTCTCCGAGCGGATCACCAAGACCTATCGCGAGAAGATGCACTTCGTTTCGAAGAGCGAGCAGCGCAAAGAGAAGCGCCGCCGCGCCGAACGCAACCGCCGCAAGAAGATGTCGAAAGGCTTCTAGCGGTTTTACCTGCCATGAGCACGGGCCAGGAAGGCAATTGCTGCCTCACCTGCCCGTGCTCTTTGTATGTCTATCCCCCCTTGATCGGCATGCTATAATAGCAATCCCATCGCAGCAGAGGTAATAGCTTGTATGTTCGACAAATTAGCCAGTGTCGCGGCCCGCTACGAAGAGTTGGGCGAATTGATGGCCCAGCCCGACGTGGTCGCCAACCTTGCCTTGCTCCAGCAGTATGCCCGTGAGCAGAGTGAACTCAGCGAGGTGGTCGCCGCCTATCGCCAGTATATCCAGGCCCAGCAGGCGCTTGATGAAGCGCAAGCCATGGTCAATGAGAGTGACGACGCTGAAATGCGCACCCTGGCGCTCGAAGAGGTCGAGGCCCAGCGGGAGGCGATGGGTCAGTTAGAGCAAACGATCCGCTTATTGCTCTTGCCCCGTGACCCGAACGACTCGAAGGATGTGATCATCGAGATCCGGCAGGGCGAAGGCGGGGATGAGGCCGCCCTGTTTGCGGCTGATCTCTATCGGATGTATACCCGCTACGCCGAAGAACGGGGCTGGAAGGTTGAGGTTGATACCAGCACCGATAATGGCCCTGGCGGCTTCAAAGAGATTGTGTTTGAAATCAGTGGCGAAGGCGCCTACAGCATGCTCAAGTATGAAGGTGGTGTCCATCGGGTGCAACGGGTGCCCGCCACCGAAGCGCGGGGGCGCATCCATACCTCGACTGCGACAGTTGCGGTCTTACCCGAAGTTGAACCCACGGCAGTAGACATTAAAAATGAAGATCTGCGGGTTGATGTGTTTCGGGCGGGTGGTCACGGTGGTCAGGGCGTGAATACGACCGACTCGGCGGTGCGAATCGTCTATCGGGCCGGAACCCCTGATGAGATCGTGGTGACCTGTCAGGATGGGCGCTCGCAGATCAAAAATAAAGAAAAGGCAATGTCGGTATTGCGGGCCAAATTGTACGCCCGCGAACAAGAGAAGAAGGATCGGGAACTCAGTTCATCGCGGCTTTCCCAGGTCGGAACTGGTGAGCGCGCCGAGAAGATTCGCACCTATAACTTCCCCCAGGATCGGATTACCGATCATCGGCTTGGCCAGAACTTTTCGAACCTGCCCGGGGTGCTTGATGGCGCACTCCAGAAGATCATTGATGCCCTGGTCGTCCAAGATAATGCTGAACGGCTCCGGGCTTCGGGGCTGGCCTAACAGGTACGCGGAAGGAGGGGGCTGTGCTGACGCCACAGGTGGAAGCGTTCATTCGGCGGATGCCCAAACTCGAGTTGCACCTCCATCTTGAGGGCACGATCACGCCCCGTACGCTGATTGAACTCGCCCGTCGTAATGGCGTTAGCCTACCCGCCAATGATGAAGCCGAGGTTGCGGCATTGTTTCGTTACCGCGATTTTGGCGAGTTCCTGGCGATCTTTATGGCCCTGGCCCAGGCGATTGTGAGTGGCGAGGACTTCGAGCGTCTGGCCTACGAACTCGGCCTTGATCTGGCGGCGCAACAGGTGCGTTACGCCGAAGTGATGATCTCGCCGATGCAGTACCTCAAGCGGAGCATGGATCTGCACGAGGTGATCGCGGGAACGATGGCGGGCTTTGCACGGGTCGAACGCGAAACCGGCCTAGTGATTCGGCTGGCCCTTGATTATGGACGTCAGTATGGCCCCGAAGCAGCCTGGCCCGTACTCGAAACTGCCTGTGACTGTCGGCACCTGGGGGTGGTCGGCTGGTCAATTGGGGGCAACGAGATCGGCCACCCGCCTGAGCCATTTGCCCCGCTGTTTACGGCTGCGCGTGCCGCTGGGCTTGGTGTAATGGCCCACGCCGGCGAGGTGGTTGGCCCGACCAGCGTTTGGGGTGCAATCGATGCCCTTGGAGCAACGCGGATCGGTCATGGCATTCGCAGCATTGATGATCCAGCCCTGCTCGCGGCCCTACGTGAGCGCCAGGTAGTTCTTGATGTCTGTCCGAGTAGCAACCTCTTGACAGGGGCCATTACCACCTGGCCGGCCCACCCCTTACGGCGGCTGATCGCGGCCGGAGTACCCGTAACGATCAACTCTGATGACCCGACCTTCTTTGCGACAACCCTGACCGAAGAGTACCGCCGGGCCCTGGTGTGGCTCGGCCTGAGCCTTGATGATCTGTGTGCAAGCCTTCAGACGGCGGCCCAGGCGGTCTTCTTGCCCGCAGCCGAACGCACGGCCCTGGCGCAGCGACTGTCAAGCGAAATCATGGTCTTGCGCCAAGAACTTGGGGTCTAATCCCATTTTGGGTTTTAGCTTTTGGATTTTGGATTGCGCCGCCTCCGTACCGTGGGCGTACACGCCTCGGCTCTGGGAAGCGAAGGCCACCTGCGTGGCTTGTTCAGCCCGCGCAGGCGGGCTTGGCCCGCCGTAGCCCGCGGCTTGAGCGCCGGGAAAGCGCACCTCAGCGTTTGCCAACAGGATCTTGCAACGTCGTTGGCAAGCCCATGGTTTGTGTGCGGTGGGGGGGGGGGGGGGGGGCCCCCCCCCCCCCCCCCGGGGGGGGGGGGGGGGCGCCCCCCCCCCCCCCCCCGCCCCGGGCCGGGGGGGGGGGGCCGGCCGCGCCCCCCCCCCCCCGCGGTGGGGACCAGCTCTGGCCACCCCCAAAAGAGCCGCCACAACTCCACCC
>JBLWKA010000068.1:0-29835 GCA_048381555.1 Oscillochloridaceae bacterium umkhey_bin13 | reverse complement strand
GTGGGGGTGGGGGGGGGGGGGGGCGAGCCCCCACAAACTTGGGGGGGGGGGGGCGGGGGCCCCCCCCCCCCCCCCCACCGCACACAAACCAGGGGCTTGCCCAATGACTTTGCAACCGAAATATGGGGTTGCTACGAACACACTCTGGTACAATAACCTTGGTGCGATTATTGTCGCGGAGGAACGCCATGACGCATACAACGATGTCAGATGATACAACCGTGGTGCGAACAAGCCGTGGCCTCTCGATTGCTGGCACACGGATCACCTTATATCGTATTTTGGATTATGTCTATGCGGGATGGACATCCAAATTGATCCGTGACCGGCTAAACCTTACCGATCACCAAATAACTGCTGCCCTGGATTATATCGCCGTCCATCAAACTGAGGTCGAGACCGAGTATCAGCAGATTATCCGTGACGCGGAAGCGATCCAGTCTTATTGGGAGGAACAGAATCGCGAGCGCATGGCTGCGATTGCAGCACGACCCCCCAAGCCCGAACAGGCTGCAATCCGTGCCAAATTGGCGGCAGCAAAAGCAAAACTCAACCAGAAATGATCACAGTGGCGGCGGGATCGCCAGGGCACGTACCGGGCGGGTGCGTGCCCCGTCATGGGCCAGTTCGAGTTCGAGTCGGGCAGGGGCGCGCATCAGGCAACCGCCGGGCTGTCAATGACCGGGTTGATCGCGGCCAGGACGTCGGCCAGCCCCTCGCCGGTACGGCAATTCGTGAACAGGAACGGACGCTCATTGCGCACAAGCCGTGCGTCACGCTCCATCACGGCCAAATCGGCCCCAACATAGGGGGCCAGATCAATTTTGTTGATCACCAGCAGATCGGCCTGGACCAGGCCGGGGCCGCGTTTGCGCGGAATCTTGTCGCCACCGGCGACGTCAATCACAAAGATCGTAAAATCTACCAGCGCCCGGCTAAAGGTCAGGGTCAGATTGTCGCCGCCACTTTCGAGCAAGAGCATGTCGGCGTCGGGGAAAGCGGCTTCGAGTTCGGCCACGGCGGCCAGGTTCATGGTCGGGTCGTCGCGCACGGCAGTATGCGGACAGCAACCCGTTTCGACGCCGCGCACCCGTTCCGGGTCAAGGATGCCGGCCAGAGTGCGGCGCACGTGTTCGGCGTCTTCGAAGGTAATAATATCGTTGGTGATCACCAGGGGCCGGTGGCCCAGATTGATTAACTGAGGCACGAGGGCCTCGACCAGGGCGGTCTTGCCCGAGCCAACCGGGCCACCGATGCCGATGCGGGGTATGCGCTTACTCATAACATGGCTCCTAACTCACAAACATATGGCTTTCGGCATAACTATGCTGGGCCTGCATCAGATCGATCAGGGGTGCAAAGCTGCCCATGGCCTGCCAATGACGCTCGCGACCAAGGGCACATGCTGCGGCAAGCACGGGGCGTACCCGCCAGAGCATGGCCTGGGCGTTCATGTGGTCGCAGGCCCCGAGGCGCACAGCGGCACTGATCAGGCTGACGGCGAAACTGTGCAACTCGACCGTGACGGCGGCCTCGGCATCCAGACCAGCGGCATGGGCCAGCAGGGCACTCGCGATACTCTGGTTACCAGGGGCTTGTCCGGCGCTCACCAGTTCGCGGTAGCGCTGCACGCGGTCGCAACCACTGATCGTCGCGCCCAGATTGAGGATCTGGCGGCCGCAACGGGTTGCAGCAGCCCGAACTTCGGGGGCCAGTTTCAGGGCGTGCAGGCGGGCATCAATTGCGGCAACCTGTTCGAGATCGTCCGTCGCAGCGGCACAAACCACCCACCGCACCGCCACGCCTTCGCACGGGCCGATCTGATCAAGCAGGTAGCTCTGCAACAATGGTTCGAGCGTGGCCGCATCACGCACCTGACCACCCTCGATGAAGCGTTCGAGCCCGTGCGATTGGGTGTATAACCCCGACGGGAAGAACGAATCGCCGAGTTGCAACGCCGCAAGCAGGTTGTGATCAGAGGGGATTTGCATAGCTTTCAGATATAGCGTCTTTGTTTTACGGCGTATGGCAGCCCGTTTCCCCCCCCCACCCCCCGGCCCCCCTCCCCCTCAAGGGGGGCCGGGGGCGGTTGCCAAAACGCGCATGCTGCTGCGGTACGGCTCGCGCCTTCAGCAGGGGAGGGGAGGGGGTACGCGATCCACGAGTTGAGCACAAGCGTTGCGAGGTACGCTAGAGTTACTGGGAGCACTGGGTGCTCCCAGTAACCCTGTGAGTGGGCGTTGCGCAGCTGCGAAACGCTCACTCCCACCACCTACACAATGAAATACAACTGGGTCAAGGGCAAGCGTTCGGCCGGTTCGCAGGTGGCGAGTTCGCCATCCACGAAAACCTCGTAGGTGTCGGGGTTGACAGTGATGGTTGGGGTGGCACTGTTGCGCACCATCTGGGCCTTGCCAACCGTGCGGCAGCCGCGCACGCCCACCGAACGGCGGCTCAGGCCGAGTTTTTCGGGCACGCCCAGGTCAATTGCGGCCTGCGAGAGAAAATTGACACAGGTGCGACCCAAGGCCCGCCCAAAGGTGCCGAACATAGGCCGATAGATGACAGGTTGCGGGGTGGGGATCGAGGCGTTGGGATCGCCCATTAAGGCCCACGAAACCATGCCACCCTTGATGATCATTTTGGGTTTGGCCCCAAAATAGGCGGGATCCCAGAGCACAATGTCGGCCAGTTTGCCCGGTTCGAGCGAGCCAACTTCGTGCGCGATCCCGTGGGCCAGGGCCGGGTTGATCGTCACTTTGGCCAGGTAGCGCAACAAGCGCCCATTCTCGTGGTCGGGGCCGTCTTCGGGCAAGGGGCCGCGCTGCTCACGCATTTTGTGAGCGGTCTGAATCGCCCGGGTAAAGGTCTCGCCGACCCGGCCCATGGCCTGCGAATCGGACGAATAGATGCTCAGGATGCCCAAATCGTGCAGCACATCCTCGGCGGCGATGGTCTCTTTGCGAATGCGACTTTCGGCGAAGGCGACATCCTCGGCAATCGCCGGATTCAGATGGTGGCAAACCATGAGCATATCGAGATGCTCGGCCAGGGTATTGACGGTGTAGGGCCGGGTCGGGTTGGTCGAGGAGGGCAGCACATTCGGGAGGCTGGCAATCGTGATGATGTCGGGGGCGTGCCCGCCGCCCGCGCCTTCGGTGTGGTAGGTATGGATGGTGCGCCCATCAATTGCGCTGATCGTATCCTCGACAAAGGCACTTTCGTTGAGCGTATCGGTATGGATGGCAACCTGCACGTCATATTCTTCGGCGACCTGTAACGAGCAATCGATCACGGCGGGGGTGGTGCCCCAATCTTCGTGGTCCTTGAGGCCACAAGCCCCGGCTTCGATCTGTTCGCGCAAGGCTTCGGGGCGACTGCTATTGCCTTTGCCGAGCAGACCCCAATTCATGGGCAGTCCTTCGACGGCTTCGAGCATGCGGGCGATATGCCAGGGGCCGGGCGTACAGGTCGTGGCGCTGGTGCCATCGGCAGGGCCAGTGCCGCCGCCAATAAAGCTGGTCACGCCATTAGATAGCGCATCATAGACCTGTTGCGGACAGATCATGTGGATGTGGCTGTCAACGATCCCGGCGGTGGCGATCAGATGCGCACCGTTGATCACTTCGGTGCTCGGGCCAATGACGAGGCTCGGATGCACACCATCCATGATGTCGGGATTGCCGGCTTTGCCCACGCCCACAATGCGCCCATCACGCACGCCAATGTCGGCCTTGAGCACGCCGAGTACCGCGTCGAGCACAATCACATTGACGATCACCAGATCGAGGGCACCGGCACGGCGCGGCAGGCTACTCTGGGCCATGCCGTCGCGGATGGTCTTGCCACCACCAAAGACCGCTTCGTCGCCGGGGACGGTCAGGTCGCGTTCGATCTGCAAGCGCAGATTGGTATCGGCCAGGCGCACGCGGTCGCCCACGGTTGGCCCGTAGAGCGCAGCATACTGACGGCGCGGAATACTCGCCATGGGCTACTCCTCCTCGTGCAGAAAGCCTGCGCTACGGGCACGCGCCAGGGCGGCCCGCCGTCCATCAGCGGTGATCGTGCTGCCGTCGGTCAGGTTATTAAAGCCAAGCGCCCGCCGCCGCCCGCCAAACGTGACCAGTTCGACCTCACGGGTATCACCCGGCTCGAAGCGCACAGCGGTACCGGCCGGAATATTCAGGCGCATGCCCAGCGCCAGTTCGCGCTCGAAACGCAAGGCCCGGTTGACCTCGAAGAAATGGAAGTGCGAGCCAACCTGGATCGGGCGGTCGCCCGTATTGCTTACGGTCAGCGTGAGGGTTGGACGGCCCGCATTGATCTCGACCGGCTCGTCGCGCAACAGGTAACGGTCACTTGCGCCTGCCATAACTGCTCCTTGCGTTGCGGCAATGACGCTGACGCGCATTACCGCAGCGAATTTCAGGGAGAACCATGTTCTCCCTGACCCTGACCGAACCATTGGGCCTTGCTTGTTGGGTCACGGGTGTGGGATTAGACAATTGGGTCATGGCACGAGATCAGCTTGGTACCATCGGGAAAGGTCGCCTCGACCTGAACCACGACCAGCAGATCGGGCACCGCATCCATTACTTGATCGCGGCTGACCACATGCCGCCCGAGTTCCATCAATTCGGCCACGCTGCGCCCATCGCGCGCCCCTTCAAGCAGGGCTTCGGTGATCAGGGCGGTCGCCTCGGTCACATTGAGCTTGAGGCCACGGTCGCGGCGACGGCGGGCCAGATCGGCGGCCACATAGATCAGCAACTTCTCTTGCTCACGCGGGGTTAACAGCATCGGATGAGTACTCCTCGCTGCGCTCGGAATGACAAGCATGCGGCCCACGGGTTGCGCAACGAGATTCATGCTGCTTCGGCTGAGGAAAGGCCAAGCGCGTCCGCAAGCGCTACCGGCACGCCAGGCACGGTGATGTGCCAGTGCGAGGCGGTAGGCCTGCGTGCATTACCAGCCAGCCGACTTGCCCAACTTCGGCGGCGATGGGCTCGCTCGGCCTTCGTTGTGACCGCTGGCTCCGCTGGAGCCGGTTCTGGTGCGCTCGTCGGTTCCTGCACGGTGAGCGTCACCTGCTGACGGCGGAGCTGCGCGACCAGCTCACGCCGCACGCGACGGCCACCGCAGTCGCCCCACTGCAAGCGGCGGCGCTCCGGCACGTCTGGGTGCGGCTCAGCTATTGGCGGCGGGACTGCCGTAGCAGGCGCTGGGGGCGGCAGTTGCCAGCCCGTGCGGTGGCGCACGCCACTGACCCGCCGTGGTTGTGCGCCGGACGCGCCCTGCCCCATGCAGTCGCCCGCTTGGGGGCAGGTGCGGCAATCGTGGGCTTTCGCTGCATAGAGCATCCGAAGGTCACCGTTCTCCATGATGCGACGTTCGCGCGGACGCAAGATCTTCCCGGCAGGACAGATCAGCGTGTCGCCCTCCTGGAGCTGAAAGTCTTGCGATGAAAAGCGACGACGCGCCTTGGCCCACGGTTGCGCAAGCGCTAACGGGCCGTAGATCGGTACGAGATCACTGGGGCTTGGTGGCGTCAGCACGCATGCCGACGGCAGCGGGGGCGGCACGGATGCCAGTGGACTGGGGGCCACTTCCGGCGTGACCATCGTCGCTGCCGGGGGCGCAGCGGCAGACTCCGTCGCTACAGGCACGACCGCCGCAGGGTCAGTCGTTGTCGCCGCAGAGTCACGCTCCGGCTCCCAGGTTGTCCAGCGGAGCGGCTGAGGCTGCGCGATCCGTCCGAGCCGCAGGCGGATGTTCCAGACCCACTGGCTGAGAATCTGCCAGAACTCCTGGCCGCAGGGCGTGTGGGAGCACCAGCGGTCGGGGGCCTGCTCCGTGTCTTCGTCGCTCAAGACCTGCTCGAAGGCACCGCGATGCTGGTACAGCTCCAGCACGGTCGTAGCGGGCAGGCTGTGCGCCGGACGCGACGTCAGAAACAGCTCGTAGACGTGCGCGTCGCGCAGTTTGCCCACCGTGATCTGGGCGTGATCCGCCGGTGCCGCTCGCCGGGTCACCAGTCCACGATAGGTCACGACCACGTCAGGCTGCTCGGGCAGCCAATCGGCGATGAAGCCGACATCGAAGAGCTCACGCTGCACCTGGCTCGCCAGGTGGGTCACCGTCGCATCCGCAGGCTGCTGCAAGCGGGCATGAACCGTTGGGTGGTCAAGCACCTGATAGTCGCGCCCGCGCGTCAAGAAGCCAAGCTGGAAGGGATGGATGCGGGCCAGCAGGCCCAGCGTTCCGTACAAGCCATCGAGCCGAATCAGGGCGTGGGCCGGTGGGATCTGACGTGCGGCGCAGTACGCCGCTATCGCGCGACAGCCTGCCTCAAGCTCCAGGGCGTAGTCGCCATTGCCAGGGTTGCCGAAGGTACCGAGCCACTCCTGGGTATGGGCCTGGAGCACGGTCGTCCGCGTGCGGACCACCTCGCCGCGTTTGCGACCAGGATAGCCTGGGGCGCAGACCGCATCCATGCGCCGTTGCGCGACGGGCAGGGTGGCAGCGTGCGCGAGCGCACGCTGCCGCGCCGCCTGGCGCGTGCCATCAATGTCGAAGACGACGAGCGGGGTTCCCTGGGCATCCCAGAACCCACCAACCGCGTCGCCAGTGATACCGTGCTGGAGCAGATCGGCCTGAAATTGCTGACGCAGGGCCTCGAGGCAGGGCGGGTCAATGGCGGCGAGGAACCGGCTGAGACTGGAACGATGCGGCACCTGTGCGCGCCCGAAGAGCGCCAGAACCGGCTGCGCAAACGGGGCCAGCCGCTCACAGAAGGCTTCGAGCGTCGCTTCACCACTGACGGCATAGCCGAACAAGATGGCGACGAAGTCCACCACGTCGAACGTTCCCGCACGTCCCCGCGCCAACCGCACGTGGTCGCGGATCGCCGTGAGCAGTCCATAGTGCGTGCAATACCGAACCAGGAGTACGACTTCGGCCAACCAGGCCGGGATCGATACATCCTCCGTGGGGGTCGTCTGGATCGTCACGGACGGTAGGTGGTCGGTGCCCATCGCACACTCCTGCAAGCGGGCAGGAAGATCCTGCTGCACAGGAGTATCAGGGATGCGGCGGCGTTGGCGCGATCAGCGCCAAGCTCGTTGCGCAACCCGTGGGCCATACGTGTCTCGGGGCCTCGTGATCGCCAGGCGATCAGTTATAACGAATCCGTGGGTCAAGCAGCGTATAGCTGATGTCCACGATCAAATTCAAGACCATGATGATCAGCGCACTCACAAACACCCCGGCTTGCATCACCGCAAGATCACGGTTATAGACGGCCTGGAGCATCAGGCGACCCATGCCGGGCCAGGCAAATACCTGCTCGACAATCACCGCCCCACCGAGCAACCAGCCAACCTGGAGCCCGAAGATCGTGACGACCGAGATCATACTGTTGCGCAGGGCGTGGCGCATGATCACCGCCCACTCGCTTAAGCCCTTGGCCCGTGCCGTGGTGATGTATTCCTGGCGAATCACTTCGAGCATGCTCGAACGGATCAGCCGGGTCAGGGTGGTGGCAATCCCCAGGCCCAGCGTTGTGGCGGGCAACACGAGATGCCGCCAATCGCCCGTGCCCGAGACTGGGAGCCAGCGTAATTGCACCCCAAAGAGCAGAATGAACATGATGCCCATCCAGTAGTTGGGCATCGCCCGCCCAATCACCGAGATGCCCGTCGCGGCTAAGTCAATCGCCGAGTTCTGGCGCAAGGCCGAGATCAAACCGGTGGGCAAAGCGATCAACCACGAGATCACCAGCGCTGCCGCCGTCAGGGTCAGCGTCGCAGGCATGCGTTCGAGCACCAAACCCATGGCGTCCTGACGGTAACGAAACGATTCGCCAAAATCGCCCCGTACCGCACCCGCCAGGAAGATCAAATACTGTTCGTAGATCGGGCGGTCAAAGCCATAGGCCCGCCGTACCGCGTCAATCTCTTCTTGCGAAGCATCGGCCTGCACAAACTGAAAGGTCGGGTCGCCACGGAGGCGCGTCACCCCAAAGATGATCAGGGTCAGCAAAAAAAAGACCGGGATCATCTGGATAATGCGGCGAATGATATAACGCCCCATAACCTACACGCCTCCTCCTAAACCATGAGTACGTCGTCAACGAACCTGCGTTACCTGCGTGGCCTGCGGGTTCTTGGTCGGGACGCAGCGTGCTGCGTCCGTCGTCCGGACGCAGCACGCTGCGTCCCTACCAAGGCCCGATCACGGCCCGATCACGGCCCGATCACGGCCCGATCACGGCCCGATCACGGCCCGATCACGGCGACACCCAATCCCCTTTACGGCGTCACCGAGGCCCGTCCGAACCAGAGGAAGCCATCGGGGGCCGGGTCGAAACTCACCCGCTGGCTGCGTCCAATCGTATCACGCAACTGGTAAAGGAAGATGTAGGGGCCGCCGTTCTCGGCCAACAGCAGGCGCTGGATCTCCTGATACTGCTCGGCCCGCTCGTCGCGGTTCATGTTGACCGCAGCCGCCCGGATCAGCGTATCGGCAGCATCGGCCTGAGGCCCATTCCAGCCACTGCGCTCGCGGCGATCCGACTGCTCGGCCAGCACCGTGATCCAGGGGTCGAAGAACGAGTTGCCGAGCGCGTCCATATAGATCTCTTCGTTCTTACGGGGCGCGTAGACCTGCTCGCGGAAGGCGGTGATCTCCAGGATCTTCAGGTCAATGTTCAGGCCCACGTCCTGCATCATCGCGGTCAACGCCTCGGTAACTTCCTTCTGCATCGGCCAGGCCGTAGTCGAATGGAAGACCAGCGGCTCGCCGTTGTAGCCCGCCTCGGCCAGCAGGGCACGGGCCTTTTCGGGGTCGTAGGTGCCAACCTGGTCGTAGAACTCGTCGCTCCAGCCCACGGTCGGCGGCGTGATCCGGCTCATCGTCGGCACGGCCATGCCCCCCAACAGTTCAACCAGCGCGGCGCGATCAATCGAGTAGGCAATCGCCTCGCGGATCTTGGGATCCTCGGTGATGCCAGTCCAATCTTCGAACGTCTTCGAGGGACCCGAGCGCAGCGCGATCAACTGCACCTGGGTAGTCAGGAAGCGATCAATCAACAGGTCGCTATTGGCCTCGACCCGGCCCCAGTCCTGCATCGGCACCGAGATGATCAGGTCAACGCCGCCGGTCAACAGTTCGGCCACGCGGGTCGAGTCCTCGGGGATGGCCCGGAAGATGATCTGATCCACGCCGGGGGCACCCTGGAAGTAATCGGGATTGGCTTCGAGCACGACCCGATCATCCTTGACCCACTCGACGAACTTGAAGGGGCCGGTCCCAATCGGGGCCTGACCAAAGCCCGCCGAGCCAACCTCTTCGGTGTACACGGGTGGCACGACCTGGCAGGCCGTCCCCGACATCTTGCTCAGGAAGGCAGGCTCGGGTGCGCCGGTCTTGAACTCCATCGTATAGTCGTCAATGATCGTGATTTCGCTGATGAAGCGCCACTGCGGATGCACCAGCGCCTTGTCATCGGCCTGGATACGGTCAATCGTATACTTGACCGCCTCGGCATTGAACGGCTCGCCATTGTGGAACGTAATACCCTGCTTCAGCGTGAAGCGCCAGGTCGTGTCGTCAATGTTTTCCCACGACTCGGCCAGCCAGGGCACAAATTCGGCAGTCTCACGATCACGCCAGACCAGACAGTCGCCAATGTTGGAGTGGATCCAGGTGGCAACAATCGCCCAGTCATAGGGGTAATCGAACGAACTGACCAGTTCACGTAGCCCGACCGTCATCACCCGGGGCCCGGTGGTATCTGTAACGGGGGCTGCTGTGGGCTCAGCCGGGGCACTGGTCGGGGCCGGGGCACTGGTCGGGGCCGGGGCCGCCGTAGCGGGGGCTGCCGGGGCGGTGGCCGGCTGCTGCGCGGCAGGGGCCTGCCCACAAGCGCTGATCAGCAGCATGGCGATCAAGGCGAGAACCATCACACGGATGGAGGTTGCGTTCCGCATCGCTCGTCTGTCCTTTCCCACGTAAGAGGCCAGCGTACAATTCTACACATTGGGCGATTGGCAAACTGCTGCTTAACGCACGCACTCCTTTCGATAGAGCGACTGTGATCAAACGGGCATGCAAGCCCTGGTACCTTTGTGGTAAAACGCCCCTGTGGATTGCGAGCCGACAGGGGCACGAAACTAGTTAGAGCGTAACTGTAAACTGGCGGACTTTGTCGTAATCGAGCGCCACACCCCAACCCGGCCCTTCCGGCACACGCATCAACAGGCCAGTGGGTTCAACCGAGGCGGTCAGAATCGTGTCGCTCAGGCCCGTTGGGGGCGAAGGCCAGCGCACCGCCGGCAAGGCCACCGCCAGATGGGCCGCTGCGACCGCAATGATGTCGTAGTAGATCGCCACCGACAGATCGATCCCGGCGGCTTCGGCAATGTGCGCAATCTTCAACACATTCAGGATGCCGCCGTGTTTGGTGATCTTTAAGAGGGCGATCTGGGCCGCTTCGCGTTTGACAACTTCAATCGCATCCTCAGGCCCGTAGATCGACTCGTCGGCCATCACGGGTGCCCCGAAACGGCGGGCCAGGTGCGCCATATCGTCTAGCCGGGCCACCGGTTGCTCAATCGCCCCAATCGTGCCGTACTTCTCCATCGCGCTCAAGGCGCTGATCGCCTGGGCCAGTGACCAACCGGTATTGCCGTCAATCTGGATGGTTGCTTTACCGCGGACGGCTTCGCTCACCGCTGCAACTCGGGCGATGTCGCCCGGCACATCCATGCCAACCTTCATCTTCAGGACGGGATAGGGCGTTTCGGCCAGGGTTGCCCGCGCCGCTTCATACATCGCCTCGGGTTCGGCGTGACGCACAAACCCCATCAGACTGATGCCCTCGTGGTAACGCCCGCCCAACAGTTGGTAGACCGGCGTATTCAGGGCTTTGCCCTTCAGATCCCAGAGCGCTAGGTCAACCCCGGCTCGCGCCGAAAGATGATCGGGCAGCGCCTCGACCATCAGCCGGTTCAGATGCTCGATATTCAAGGGCGACTGGCCAATGATCGCCGGGCCAAGCAGATAGTTGATATTGGTAACAATCGCTTCGGCCGGCTCACCATAAAAGGGCGCATCAACCGCCGTCTGCCCGATCCCCACCAACCCCTCATCGGTCTCGATTTCTACCAGCACCGTCAAGGCGTCACTGCGACTCCCATACGACGTAGTTAGCGTATCGGCGCGCGGAATGCTGATAATCGTCGGCGTGACACGTGTGATTTTCATAGGTGCTCCTCGTGGCAATCCAAAAACCAAAACCTAAAATCTAAAATCTAAAAGGGTATACCTAACTAGGCCCACTGGTCATACTGACCGGGCGATGGCTACCAACGCGAGTTATCGAAACGCTTACGGCTCGCTTACACTAGCTCAATCCGCCGCCTGCATATCCACATCAACTTCAGCTTGCGCTTCCGCTGCTTCGGCCTGCAAATGCGCCCACGAACGCAATAACGATTGACCTGCATCCGCAATATGAATCCCAAGGATCGTACTCGCCTGTTCGGCTTGGCGGGCCTCCAGGGCTGCCAGAATGTCAGGATGGGTACCGATCACCTCCAAAGGACTCTGATAGATGCGGTGGCGCAAGGCCAGACAACGCCGCACCCCAATCGCAATCGATTTCCAGAGTTGCAATAACAAACTGTGATGGGCACTGCGGCAGATGAGGTAGTGAAACTGAATATCAAGCGTGCTCATCTGGGCCATATCGGTCTGCGCTGCGGTGGCATACATCGCCTCAAGCACATTCCGTAACTCGGCAAGATCTTCGGCCGTAGCCCGTTCCGCCGCCAACCGCGCCGCAAAGGTTTCGATCACCTGGCGAATGCTGTACAACTCGGTGATGTAGTCGCTCGTAATCTCGGTGACATACGTCCCTTTGTAGGGCACATTCTTGATCAGCCCCTCCTCTTCGAGTTGACCGAGTGCTTCGCGCACTGGCCCGCGACTCACCCCGAGTTGTTCGGCAATCTGGGCCTGGTTCACTTGCATGCCGGGCAAGAGATCACCCTGCAAGATGCCCTGACGGATCGCCTCGGTCACCGTTTGTCGGAGTGTACGTGCGTCAACTGGATGCAGTGGATTCTTACTCATAACGGCCCACCATGGTGCAAAACTGTTAACAGTAAACAGCGTAGTATATTCATGGGCCGCGAGAACTGTCAATCCTGCTTGGCCTGATCAACAAACGTCGCAATCAGGTTCAGGTAGGCATCCACCTCAACGGTCACATCGGGCCCAATCACGGCGGTGCTGTCCGGCTCTTCGATCAAACACGGCCCCGTCAGTACCGCCCCGCCCCGCAGTTGGTAACGGTCATACACCGGCACGTCAGCAAAACGGCCCCACGGCCCCACGAAGATCGGACGGCGATTTTTGATCGCTCGTTCGGCACTGGTCGCATCCATGCCCACGCCTTCGAGCCGCAACTCGGGTGTGCCGCCACTCGCCGTCAACCGTAGCGTCATCACTTCTAGCCCCAGGTGGCGGTGGGCGTAGCCGTAGATCGCTTCGTACTGCGCAAAAAAGGCCGTGCGCACCCCTTCCAGGCCCAGGTCGGCCAAGCGGCCAGCGGGCAAGCGCACCGTCACTTCGTGGCCCTGCCCCACGTGGCGCAGATCCATACTCGGCCCAAAATGCATCGCATCTTCACTCACCCCGGCCCGCGCCAGCGTCGCCCGCCCTTCGGCCTCCAATTCGGCAAAGACCGTATCCAGATCGGCCAACCCTGCGGCCGTCACTGGCCCCGCCACGGTGCGCGCTAGATCAAACGCGGTTGGTGCGGTCAAGAAGCCCAAGGCACTCGCCACTCCCGCATTGGTCGGGATCAGGTAGCCCTGCATCTTCAAGGCCCGTGCCAAGGCATCGGCGTGGGCTGGCCCCGCCCCGCCAAAGGCCATCAGGCGTACCATGCGTGGATCAACCCCGCGTTCCGCGACATGCACCCGCGTCGCGGCAATCATGCTTTCGTTGACCACCCGGTAGATCCCGTAGGCCGCCTCGGCCACCGAGCGTTCGAGTTGCGCCGCCAGGGGAGTCATCGCCGCCTCGGCTGCGGCCCGGTCGAGCCGCAAGCGCCCGCCCAAGAAGTAGTCCGGGTTCAGGTAGCCCAACAGCAGGTTCGCATCAGTCACGGTCGGCTGCGTACCACCCCGTCCGTAACAGGCTGGCCCCGGGTCGGCCCCCGCCGAGTGCGGCCCAACCTTGAGCAAGCCCAGATCATCGAGGCGCGCAATCGAGCCGCCCCCGGCCCCGATTTCGATCAACTCAATCGCCGGAATGCGCACCGGCAAGCCCGAGCCGCGCTTGAAGCGGTGCCTGCGCGCAATCTCGAAGGTGTGGGTCATCTGGGCCTGGCCCTGGTTGATCACGCAAAGCTTGGCCGTCGTCCCGCCCATATCGAATGAGACCAGGTTCGGGTGGCCGGTCAGGTTGCCGTAGAAGATCGCGGCTAAGGCCCCGGCGGCTGGCCCCGACTCGACCAGGCGGATCGGGAAGCGGGCCGCCGTTTCGGCCACGGTAATCCCACCCGACGAGAGCATCAGGTACAGGTCGCGGGGGTAGCCCAAACGCTGCAACTGCTGCTCCAAGGCCAGTACATAGCGTTGGGCCAGCGGCTGCACATAGGCATTGGCAACCGTGGTCGAGAGCCGCTCGTACTCACGGATTTCGGGGGCAACCTCGAACGAGAGCGCCAGGGCCAAGTTGGGGAAGCGTTCGCGTAGGAAGGCCGCCACCTGCTGCTCGTGGCTGCCGTTGCGGTAGGCATGTAAAAAGCCAATCGCCACCGCCTGCGGATCGGTGCGTTCGATAAACGCCGCCAACGCCTCCAGGCTCGCCTCATTCAGGGGCGTTACGACCTCGCCAAAGGCATTCATCCGCTCCTCGACCTCGCAGCGCATACTACGCGGCACCAGCGGCGTAACCGGCGGCGAATGCAGGTCGTAGATGTCGTAGCGCATCTCGCGCTGGGTGTCGAGCGTATCGGCAAACCCGGCGGTCGTCACCAGCGCCGTGCGGGCACCCTTGCGCTCGATCAGCGCATTGGTAATCAGGGTCGTCCCGTGAATGCTCAACTCAACCTGGCTACCTTCAGCCCCAACCTGGGCTAGCAACGCCTGCCAGCCTTCGATCACCGCCCGACCCGGCTCATCAGGCGTGGTCAGGGTCTTATAGGTATACAGCGCACCGCTACTCGTATCGCAGAGCACAAAATCGGTGAAGGTGCCGCCGATGTCGAAGCCGAAGCGGTAGCGCGTCTGAGCACTCATGGTCGCTCCCTTAGGTTCAAAGTGGGTGTGCCGTGCAGCATAACAGGCCCAGCGCGGCTTGTCAAGTCAACTGTTGACAGTTGACATGTTCCGATTGTCTATGCTAGACTAGGTCTACCGCACGCAGGAGAATAGCTTATGAGCACGAACCTGGACCCGATCACCCTGGAGATCCAGTGGCAGCGGCTCGTCACCATTGCCGACGAGATGGACAATGCCACCATCCGGGCCTCGTTTTCGACGATTGTGGGCGAGAGTCACGATTTTGGCTACATCATTATGGACGCGGCCGGTTCGGCGATTGCCCAGGCCCAGTTCAGCCCGCCCCAGTTCTGCACCATGCTGCCGATCACGACCAAGCACATGCTGCGCCGTTTCCCAGTCGAGACACTGCAAGACGGTGATGTGCTCGTGACCAACGATCCCTGGATCGGCTCGACCCACCTGCCCGACTACAATCTGGTCACGCCGATGTTCCGCAAGGGCAAAGTGGTGGCCTTTCTCGGTACTGTCGCCCACGTCTCGGATGTCGGCGGACACTTGGGTGATCTCGAAGCCTACGATGTGTTCATGGAGGGCACGCGCATTCTGCCCGCCAAGTTCTACAAGGCAGGCGAACCCAACCACGAACTGATCGAGATCATCGAAGCTAACTGCCGCGTCCCCGAAAATGTGCTGGGCGACCTTCGCGCTATCGTTGGCACCCATCGCATGGCGATCAAGCAGCTGCACGAGTTCATGGACGATTATGGGCTCGACGATCTGCTTCAGCTCTCGCGGGAAATCCAGGATCGCTCGGAAGTGGCTTTGCGGCGGGCGATCAGTGCCCTGCCCGATGGGGTCTACCATCACGAAGTCACCGGCGACGGCTACCTCAACCCGTTCACGCTCAAGGTCGCAATCACCATCAGCGGCTCCGAGATGCATTTTGACTTTGCGGGCAGCTCGCCCCAGCAGTGGGACGCGGCGATCAATGCGGCCTTCAATATGACCTACGCCACGGCGGTCTACCCGATCAAATGTATGCTGGTGCCCCATGTGCCCAATAACGATGGGCTGGTGCGCCCGCTTACGGTGGTCGCCCCCGAGGGCAGTATCGTCAATTGTACCTTCCCGGCCCCGGTCAAAGCTCGTGCCAAGGTGATGAAGCACATTCCGCCCCTGGTCTTCGGGGCACTGGCCCCCTTGTTGCCCGGCGAAACGATTGCCGCCGCCGGGGGCATCTTCCCGTTCCACTTCAATGGCACCGATCCGCGCTTCGGGCGCTTCAATGTCCACGTGCTGCCCCACGGTGGCATGGGCGCGATGCAGTCCGCCGACGGCCATCCCCCCGTCGCTTACCCCCACAACAGTACCGTCACCCCTGCCGAAATCACCGAGTTGCGCTCGCCGGTGTTAATCCTGAGCAAGCGGCTGTTGCCCGATTCAGGTGGGCCGGGTCGCCAGCGCGGTGGGCTTGGGGTTGAATATGTGCTGAAATGTGTGGCTCAGCAAGCCATTACGCTAACCATTCGGCCTGATCTGCTGCGCAATCCTGCCCCAGGCCTGTTCGATGGCCTGCCGGGGGCACCGGGGGCGGTCTTTCTGAATGGCGAACGGATCGAACGCTTTATCCCGATTCGCTTCAACCCCGGCGATATCTGCGTGCTTCAGGTTCCCGGTGGCGGTGGCTATGGCCCGCCCCAAGAGCGTGATCCTGAACTGGTGCAGGCCGATCTTGCCAATGGTTTCATTAGTATCGAAGCCGCCCAGACGATCTACGGCCTGACTAAATAACGCTCCCGTCCCACACCCGAACCTCGGCTCACCCTCCCACCGGCCAGACGAACCAGGGCTTATCCTGGTTCGTCTGGCCTTTATTAGTACCTTGTTACTGCTTAGCAACCTAAACCCTGGCCTGGGTTGCTGCCCCTTCTCTCGCCGAGTTTGTGACATTTGCTACAATCCTCGTGAAGCTGAGGAGGTAGACAATGGTGTCACGCAACCCTTCACCCCTGGCCCGCACCGGGCTGGCCCGCGATGCGTTAGCAGGCCGGGTCGCAATCATCACCGGGGCCGGGGCTGGCGTCGGACGCTCTGCGAGCACCTTTTCTGACCTGTCGTGCTGTTTTGCCTGCGATGCTTGCCCGGGGCGATGGTCTGATCATCAATCTGGTTGCAACCGACGATCTACCCGGCATGGCAACCTACGCGGCCTCGAAACAGGGCCTGGTTGGCCTGACCCGTAGCCTGGCCGGTGAACTTGGGGCGCAGGGGGTGCGGATCGTGGCCGTGGCCCTCGAACCCACTGATACGCCGGGGCAACGGGCGAATGCAGCCCTCCTGGCCCCCAGGCTCGGGCTGACCCCCGAACAGTTTTTGGGCGTCAGCCTGCATCCCGCCTATAATGGCCCAATGCCGCCTGCTGATGCCGGGGCTGCGGTGGCCTATCTGATCGCCGGGGGCGGCGCAGGCTATCACGGGGCGCTGGTCAGTGTGTATACCCTGCTTGAGCGGGCTGGCCTGATTGCCCCACCCCAGGAAACCAACGAAACCAGCCCAGATGACTACGCGCACCCTACCGGGGCACGCCTCGCCCGTGCCCTCAGCGCCCAACTCCACGCCGAGATAAGCGCCACCAGGGCCGAGTTTAGCCTGTTGCCAATCGTTGCCCGACCGCTAGTTCACAATCAACTCCGCCTCCAGACTGGCCAGAGCCTCCAGGATTGGGATGCCACGATCGCCGATCTCGAACGCCAACTGGCTCACCTCGAGACCAATCAGGATCCCATGGTCAGTTTCGCGCTGCAAACCCGTCGCACGCAGCTGCGCGAAGGGTTGGCGTTGTTGCAACACTACTACGCCCGGGTGCCCCAAGAGACCGCCCGTTACAGTTCGGATCGGCGCTTCTTACGCCAGATTCAGCAAATTGCCGAGCGCCGGGTGAAATTGATTGATGATCTGATCAGTGCGTTGGAACGGGTGTGAGCGCATGTTGCAGCAAACAGCAACCCTCGCCCTAACAATACAATGCACAGAAAATGCGCTAGTTCATCCGCTTGACGTTGCTTTGGCTGAACGCTATTATAACGCTTGTGAGAGTTAGCACAAGAGAGAGCCAGGTCTCCTATGATTATTCAGCTGCGACCGACCCAGACCCATCATTACGCAAACCGTCGCCGCTGTACCTTCGTGCCTCTTTCATTGCATGTCTACCGACGATCCCTGGCCCGTCGGATTGGGCTGCCCCCCGCTCACCGTCCCGCCTGCGTCCTCGATAACCTAGCCCGCGCCCTCTTGCGTGCCCGAGTGGCCTAAACCAACCTGGCCCGCATCCCCCGCAGATGGCGACCCTGAGGTGAGACAGGGTCGCCGTTTTGTTATCCCGCCATACAATCAGCAGACGGCGACCCTAAGGTGCGGCAGGGTCGCCGTTTTGTTATCCCGCCATCAATTGCAACGCTTGGCGCTTCATATAGGCCAGAATGGCACTGATCCCATTCAGGCGTTGGGGGCTCAACAGGTGATGCAGCCCCATGGCCTGAAAGAAATCCGCCGGGATGGCGACAACCTCGGCTGGTGTGATCCCACGCACCCCTTCAGCCAACAACGAGGCGTAGCCCCGCGTCGTAGGAGCCTCGGCTGGCACATCGAAGTGGAAGATCACCCCGCCATCATCGGCGATCTCGCCCACCACAAAGACCGGACTCATACATTCGTGAACCTGCTCCATGCCCACGTGCGCCCGCAGGCGTTCGGGCAGTGGGGGCAAGCGGTCGGCATATTCAAGCATCAGTTCCAGCTTTTCTTGCCGATCACTGTCCTGAAACTCCTCGATAATCTCGCGTAACCGGGGTGGAATATGGTCATGCATAACAAGCTGTCTTTCAAACGTCTGCCGCAGCACCTGCGTTTAGCGACGCTGTAACAGGCCAATCAGCGCATTGAGTACCTGGGCACGATAGGCCGTTGCCATCGCCACGTTGCGCTCGTGAATGTTAAATAACGCCTCGTCCAGTTCTAGCGTCTCGTCGCGGCCTTTGCGCATGGGCACGACAACTTTGGTATCCCCATCAAGATTGAAGACCGTCACCGCCCCCGGGCGCTCGCGCTCCAGGGCCGTCATATCAGCGCTGCCAGTCACCACGTAGTAGGTGCGTACTTCCATCTGGGCCGCATTTTCGACATACCGCCGCACCTGGGCCGCCGCCTCGCGCACTGTCTCGTCAAAGTTGGTTGCCATTACGTTTACTCGTTTCTTCTGTGCTGCCTCGCCGCTGTCTCTTCCCGTTCCGATCCCCGCCACCAATCTAGCTCTATTCTCGCAACAACTGCTGCACAAAGCGCCATGCGGCAGGCAGCGCCATGGCCGCCCCAAGTGGCGAACTAGCCATGGCTCCGGCGATGGCCGCGCCCCGCAACACGATCCCAAAGCTGTGGATCAACGTCCGCCGCGAACCAAGCGCTAAGCCAAGCGTGCGCTGGTGCAACTGAACCTGGGCTACTGGCAGGCCCGGCTGGCTCAGATGGTGCAGATCGCCCGTCCAGCCAACGCGGGTCCGGGCTAACAAGCGCCCATTCACTCGCGTCTCGACCACCGCTAGATTACTCGCGGCCTCTTGCACCTGGGCCACAAAGGCCCGAAAGCGGGTCAGCATGGCTTCGTGATCAGCCGGGAGCATTTCGGTTGCCGGAAGCTGTACCAGCGTAAGCAGTTCCTGTTCAGCCGGATCCATCTGCGCCAAACTAAAACTAGCAGCCCCCGCCGTTGCTTGTAGCAAGGCCATTCGGGTCGGCACCAAACTCAAGGCGGCCTCCTGGCGGGCCAGATCGGCCTCAGCCACAGCCAGATCAGCCTGAGCCTGGGCCAGATCAGCTGGCAGATCGGCACACCAGCGCGGCGGTTCAGGCTCAGCCCCGGCCCCGAGGCTAAAACTGACGGCTGGATTCGCCTCGCAGGCCCATGGCCCAGGCGGCGGCGGCCCCCCCCTGCTGGCGATCAAAGCAAAGCGCGCCACGGCTACTTCAGGGTTCCCGTCAGACCAGCGGCAATCTGGGCCAGCGCTTTGATCATTTCGGTGCGGTTGGTCTGGGCCTGGGCCACCATTGCCGTATGCACCGCCCAAAGCTCCTGATCCACCCCCATGTCATTCATTGGCACAATCACCCGTGTATCACCATCAAGACTCATGCTAGTAAAGGCCCGCAGACTCGCCTGACTAAAATCGCCGTCCCGAAACGCCGCTTCATCAACCGTTTCGGCCACATAGGTCGCCACTTCGAGGTTGCTTGCATTGTGCAGGGTCCCTTGGAGCTTCGTCGCCAACTGTTCAGCAAACTCGCGCATGCTCTCCCCAAGCTTGCCCAACGCTTCGTTGGTTGATTGGCCCGCCCCGCTCAACCACTGGCGCACCCCAAAACTCTCGACCTCGGCACTGCCCGGTGGGGGCGGCCTATAACCTGGTTGAGTTGGCGGCGGTGGCGCAGCGCTAGGGGCGGGGCTGGCAGTTGGGGCTGCAAAGTTGTAGTTGATCACGACTGATGGCGGTGCTGGATAACCCTGCGGCAGCGTGAAGGATGCGACTGGTGCAACTGCCGGGGTTGGGCTGGCAACCGTTGGTGCAACTGCCGGGGTTGGACTGGCAACAGGGCTCGGGCCAGACGACTCACTCATTTTGACCTCTGGAATGACTGCATCGTGGGCGACCCGTGGCGCTTGCCCTTGCAGGCTCAGGCGAACCGCTGGATCACCGAGCACCACATAACTGCGCGCATCATTATGCTCTGTCCAACTGGCAGTCAGTTGGTAGGGCTGGATCGGCCCGCCAAACTCAAGATCCTCGATCTGGCGCGTCAGGTCGGTTGCAAGCTCGGCATACCGCTGGTTAAAAAACTCCAGGGCCCAACCAACCGGAGCACCGGCCAGCAGCACCCGGCGCAGCATACTCGCAAAGGTCTCGACCGAGCGAGCACCATAACTATCTCGAAACGAGTAGGTCCAGGCCCGTTCGACGTGGCCGATCACCGCCAGCGCCCCGCCCCCAGGATGCCCAAGCAGCCGTTGGGGCAGCCCGGCCACAAACGGATGGGGCGCAATCTGGCGCTGAACCCCGGCTCGTTGCGGAAAATCATCAAGTTTGGGCGTCCCGGCTCCAAAACAGGCAAAATGGAACGCAATCAAGCCACTGACCTGGGCGCTCTCGCCAAGATCATCACTCGCGAAGTACACATCAGGGCGCAAGGCCCGATGGCCCGCTTCACGTGGGCCTAGCCAATCCTGACAGATCAGCGCCCCTTGATGGGCTACCATCCGTGGATCAAGCGGGTCGAACTCGGCCCCGTGGCTGGCCGTAAACAGCAGGGCCGGCGTCGCGGGGCCACCCAACAATTGACCCAGCCGCGCCTTTTTCGCCTCTGTGCCAAGCACGGTCTCGAATTGCCAGCTATCATCTTTGGCCCGCTGCTCGTTCACCAACGAGGCGTGCAACGGCAGAACCAGTTCGTTGGCACTGGCATGGGTCGCTGGATCGTCGGGGTTGGCAGGAGCAAAAAAGACCACCCGCCGCGGTCGTTGCACATCGCCCCGTTCGGCCCGTACCACCCCCTGGGCATAATTGGCGTAGGCCGCAGGATTGGGCAGATCGAGCCGCCCTACCGCGTACTGCACATCCAGATGGTACTGAAAACGAAACGGGATTGCCTCGGGCGTGCCAATCAGCAGCACATAATAGGGAAAGCGTTTCGGATCAACCGCGCCACTGGTCGCCGCCCCCATGCGCTCCAAAAACGCCCGCGCCGACTCGCCGGGCCGGTAGCCCTCAGGGCCACGACACTCACGGTAGAACGCGCCAGCCTGGGTCTTGCGCAAGGCCAACAACGGACTCAACGCCTCGTAGATCGCGTCGTAATCGCCCCGCGCCGGAAAGACCACCGCCCAACCCGCCTCCTCCAAACGATCCTCGCGGACACCCTCAATCGTCCCAAATGAGCCAACCTGTGTGGCCCGCGCCTGGAGCATCGCCCGCTGCTCGGCCTCTGGTTCAAGCACAGCCACACTTGGATCATCACCCGTAATCAAACGGGCCAGCGCCTCAACCGTCATCGGCTCCCGTCCATAGGTACCGGTCGAGGCGTTGATCCCGTTGAAATAGATCAGGTTGGCATCATTGCTCATAGTGGTGTGTTACTCGATCTGGAGGATATAACCCTTGCCACGCACATTCAGCAGATAGCGCGGCGTGCCGGGATCGGGCTCGATCTTCTGGCGCAAATGGTGAATATGTGGCTTAATCAGCTCACCTGCCTCCATATCATTCGCCTCGTACCCCTGGGCACAGCGTACCAGTTGGGTGTACGACAGCATCTGACCGGCGTGTTCCGCCAAACAGAGCAGCAGTCGGAACTCGGTCGGCGTGAGATTGAGCGACCGCCCACCCAAAATCGCGGTCTGGTGCCAGGTATCAAGCTGAAGTTGGCCAATTGTCACTTGACGATCATTGATCGAGGTGATCGCAGGCCCAGCCGCCGCAGGCGGTGCCGGGGACTGATGCGGAGCGGGAGCAACTGGCATCAGCGTGGGCACGCCACTTTCGTCGCCCCCGCCTGTACCCGAAAGCTCCTGGGCCGCTGCCCCAATCGCACTGATCAGCGCATGCTGACGCTGACGTTTGATCCGTTCGGCCAACCCTGCCGCCACCCGATCAATGATCTGGCCTGGATCGCTCGTCTTGAGCATGTAATCGAAGATACCCTGATGCATACCTTCAATTGCGGTCTCGAGTGAGCCATGGCCCGTCAACACAATCACCATCGTATCCTGGGTGTGCTGGCGCAAGGCTTCGACTACCTGAATACCATTGATCCCCGGCATCTGAAGATCAACCAGCATCAGGTCAAACTGTTGGCGCTCAAAGAGCGCGACGGCTTCTTCGCCATTGGCCGCAGCAGTGACCGTGTGACCGGCTCGCTGCAGCAGGGCGGTTAGCGTCAGGCGAATGTTCTGCTCGTCGTCCACGACGAGGATGTGCGCAGGCTGGGTCATGCGTTTGCGCTCCGTACCGAAAAGCACTATAGTTTGGGCGGTGGCGTTGGCGGCATTATACTGTGTTGCGCTTTCTGATGTCAACGCAGCCCCGTGAGGGAAGGATGGCGTCTATGGGCGAGGTAAACGAGCTCCGTGCGTATATACGCCAACTCGAGGCGCAGGTTCAAGCAGCCGAGGCCCGCGCCGAGGCGGTCGAACGTGAGGCGGAACTACAGCAGAGTCGTGCGGTTGAGTTGAGCGCTCGCCTGAGTGCGATTCTCTCAATTTCGGCCGCGCTGCTGATCAGTCGTGATGTGGATGCAATTGTGCAGTTGGTGGTGCGTGAAGCCGTCGGGCTCTTTCCTGGAACCAGTGCCGCCCACTTGTTCCTGATCGAACCCGAAAGCGATCGCCTCGTGCTTTGGGCCTCGGCTGGCCATAACGAGCGCCGCACTGGCCCTGGCTTGGCCGATATGGCTGTCTTGGCCCCACGGGCCATGCTGCTGGTTGGCCCTGAGCTCGAATTGGCCCTTGCGCGCATTAACGAGGATAATCTGGCGATGCTGCGGGCCAGTCTGCCCTCGTGGCCGCCTTTTAGTGCCCTGCTCGCCCCGCTCCGGGTCGAAAGTACCCGCATGGGCGCACTGGTGCTCTATGGCGGTGTTCACGCCCATCTGTACCATCCCCGTGATATTCCGTTTGTCCAGGCCCTCGGTGATCTAACCGCCGTGGCCATTGACGAGGTGCAACAACGGGCTAGGGCCGCCACCCTGCAACGTGACCTGGCGATTACCCAGTCGCTCCACGCCGAAGCCCAGGCCCGCCTCAATACCGCCCAAGCCCAACTCCTCCAGAGTGCCAAACTCGCCGCTGTTGGCGAACTCTCGGCCTCGGTGGCCCACGAGATCAACAATCCGCTCTATGCAGCGCGCAATAGTCTCTATCTGGTCGAGCAAGATCTGGCCCCCGAGGCCCCGCAACGCACGTTTTTAGCGATTGCCCAACAAGAGTTAGGCCGCATTGCGCGGATTATTACCCGGATGCGCGATTTCTACCGCCCGACCCGCGCCGAACTCGCGGCCACGAGTATCAATGCGATTCTGCGCGAAACGCTCGAACTGGTGCAAACCCACTTGCGCCACGGGCACATCAATGCGGTTGCGACCCTCGAATCCGATCTGCCCCTGACGGTGGCCCACGCCGACCAGTTACGCCAGGTCTTTCTAAACATTATCCTGAATGCCTGTGATGCCATGCCCCGTGGCGGTGATCTCCGGGTCACGACCCAGTTGATCCAGGCCCGCAGCGAGGCCCCTGCCACTATCGGGATCTATATCTCCGATACGGGTCTCGGTATTCCCCCTGAACATCTGCCCCACCTCTTCGAGCCGTTTTATACCACTAAGGCTCAGGGGACAGGGCTGGGCCTGGCGATCAGTGCCCATATCATTACCCAGCACGGCGGCCGGATTACGGTCGAAAGTGCCCCCTCGCAAGGGACCACCTTCACGATTCTGTTACCCGTCACCGGATAAGGCTAGTAAGTGGTCACGCAAACTCAGCATATCCGGCAGTTCTGCCGCTCGCTTCAGGGGATCCGGGGCCGTCGCCGCCGCTACGACCCGCTGAAGTTCTGGCGAAACCGGACGATCAGCCAGCAACGCCGCTAACACCCGCCCTAGGCCATAGATGTCCACCAATGGGCTGGCTGGCCCAACCTGAGTACCACAGCGCTCGGGGGCCAGCCAGCCCTGCGCCCCATAAACCGCCCGCCGCCGTGGGGCTGCAAGCGTCTCGGCTGCCCCTAGATCAAGCAAAGTCGCCTGTGGTTCGCGGTGCCAGTTACTCACCACAATATTGGTGGGACGCACATCGTGATGCACAAGACCCTGCTGATGCAAGTACCCCAGCACATCGGCTAGCTGCACCGCAACCCGAAGCACCCAGGCCCGATTGCCGATCCGTCCCATCAGCATCAACTGACTGAGGGGCTGCCCTGTAACGTAGCCCAGCGCCATATAGGGCCGCACCACCGCCGTAAGTGTAGTGCCAATCCCAATCTGACTCAGATCTAGCCCTAGATCGGGGCCAGGAGTTCCGTACTGTCGCCCATACAACTGGTTCAAATGGGCATGCCGGATCCCAGGACGCGCTAAATAACCATACTCGTCAAGCAGGGCGTCAGTGGCGTGAGGGTGGGCAAGTTTGAGGGCCGCCAGTCGCCAACGACGGGCCACCACCGGGCCAATTCGGCTCTGGTGGTGTAACCAACCCAACCAGAGCCGGGTTGCCGCCCGTTGGGGCGCACTGTCCACCCAAGGGCGGGCGAGGTAGACCGTTGCCTGCCCGCCAAACCCCACCTGCGCCAGCACCTGAAACCGGCCAAGTCGCATCCCAATGACCTACGTTTCTTCATGCGGCCCCAAGACGCTCGACCTTCAAGCGGGTGCTACCCCCCAGGCAGACCAACTCGCCCCAGGCAAGTGGCTCGGGCGCACCATGGGCCAAGGGTTGGCCCAAAGGACTGCCGAGGGTAACCACGCCATCAAGCGCGGTCACTTCGAGTTGCGGCCCCACCAGGGCCAGCCGCACCTGCAACGGAGTCACGCCTTCGGCCTCAAGTGGCACGTTGCAGTGTGGCGCACTCCCCAACAGCCATTGGCGGCCCGTCAACTGATGCTCATGGCGGCCCCGCCGATCCCAGGCCACCAGGCGTAACGCCGCCTGCTCGGTCAAGACTGTACCCTGGCGAGTGGTGGTCTGTTCGAGGATCGAGGACGAAGCGGGTGCTTCAGGCGGGGCTGGCATAGGCTTCTGGGTTGCCCCGCGTCGCATCAGCCAACCCAGCCCCAATCCCGCCGCCAGTGCCCCCAGGCTGGCCGTCGGCCACACCGGCGCTGATCCAGGCGCGATCGGCAAGCTTGCCATGATCGGCTGGCCACATCCCAGGATCGTCAAACGATGAACCCCTGGAGCCAGATCTGTCACAGCCAAGTGCTGCGCGACGCCTGGTTCGAGGACGGCCTGCATCGAGCCTTCAAAGCGAACCTGGAGCCGTGCACGTTCGGCGAGGGAACGGGTATGATAGGGCAGGTAGTCCCCACCGACAGCGGCGGTCAATGCCGCTAGTGCCTCATCCCCATCCGCCTGAAGCCCAATCACGATCAGGCTGGCCCCAGCTAGCTCCGCCTGGCTCGGCAGGCTGCGCGGAACGCTAGCCAAAAAGGCAACCACCACTCGCGGGCCAGCAGGGGCCGGTTCCAGCATCTGGTACGCAAGCGCCAGACCCGCACCCAGATCGGGAGTACCCCTGATAGTGGTGGAGGGTACCACAATTGCTCCCTGCTGATCAGGGGTGGCAAGCAGCGTTGCGCCCTCGGGCGTCACCGCAATCAGGCTAAACCTGGTACCAGTGGGGGCCAGTTCTGTTAGCCGGGTTGCCAGGGCATGCGCATCGGTACGGCGCGTCCGCAACGGGGTGGCAATCCCGTCCATGGCCGCCGATTCTTCGAGCAGCAGGGCAACCGTAGGCGGTAGTTCCCGCGCTGGGCTTAACGGTGTCACCTGGGCCGGCTGATCATTGACCAGCACGCGCAGAACTGCCCCGGGCTGCGGGCAACTCAGCCTCAGGGTCGCCCCATGCGGCGTCGGCTCAAGCACCAGGCTCGCCCCAGCATCCTGGGCCAAGACCGGGGCAGGAACCAGACAGAAGACGAGCAAAGCGAATCCAAGGAGGGTACGTAAATGAGGCATTGGTGGTGCTCCACAGCAGGCTGGGCCATAAACCACACGTGTAGCTCATTCTATGTACCGTTCCAGGGGCCAAAAAGATACGGTCGCACCGCCTACCAAGATGGCCCTGGTAGGCGGGCGATCGCGTAGCAGGACGGGGCGGCTACTGAATGCGGAGGGTGGTTGCCGCCAAGGGTGCCCGCCCTGGTTTCCCTAGTGCATCGAGGAAGAAGGCATCAGTAGCAATCACAACCTGGCTCGGCAGCAGGGTGGGGCTGGCCTGCACACTGAAGCTGTGACTACCCTCATCAAGCGGGCTCACCCGATCAACCCGGATGGTCAACTGATCGGCGGTTTGGGTACAACTACTGCCTGGCGCACCGCTACATGCATCACCCACAAAGCTAAGGCCAACCGGTAAGCGCACTACCAGATCAACCTGATGCGCCGCCCCCGTCCCACCGCCTTGATAGCTCACACTCACGGTGCTCGTAGCCCCTGGCGCAATACTGGTCGGGCTGACCATCGTCTGTAGCGCCACCTCGGGTCGAGTCGGAGCCACATAGTAGATCGGCAGCAAAGTATTGTCGGTCTGAGCTTCGATAATATAGGCATTATTGTTGGCAGTCGTACAAGTCACACTGCGCCACCAACCCGACACCGGGTTGTCAACCAGATTATCCTGCCAGACACCCATTCCCGAGGCAATGGCCGCTAGACCATCCTGTAGACCGCGTGGATCAAACCTCGCCCCTGGCGGATAGAGCCGAATCCTGGCTTCGGGATCGGTAAGCAGGCCAGGTACATCTACCAGCGATAGATCCATATCAAAGGTACGTACATTCAGTTGGCTCGTCCCTGCGGGGACATAGAACCAGCCAGTCAGACAGGCTCCTGTATCAGAGCGTACTGTCATGCGCAACGTCCCCACCTGGACACCCTCACCATCAGCGAGTGGTGAAGTGAGTAAGGTTCCACTGGAGAGGAAACCCGCCCGCACGCCCCAGTAGTTCTCATCATCGCCTGAGGAGACACTACGTAGAATGTAACTACCACAGGGTTGGGGGTTGTTGATCGTATAGAAGGGTTCCCAGCCAGCCGAAGCCTGTGGCGAATAGACGACTTCCACGAGCGAACCGGTCGCACCAGGGCCAGGGGTTGCCGCACTTGTGCCCAGCGATGTACCAACATCGTACAGTTCGAAAATGGTGTCGCCAATCCCAAAGTCACGTGGCACATCACGCGAGGGAGCCCCCCCCCACATAGCCTGGTCACGCAATTCGATTGTAAGCGGGCTCCCCACGGGCCAATCGCATGGCACAGTCAGCGCCACATAGTTGTAACCATTGCCCGCGTCAGGTTGGTTACTGGTATGCCAGAAGCCAAATTGGGTATTGGAGAGCGGGCCACCCGTGACCATAAAATTGCCACGCGCTAATGGTGCGGGCTGGTCATCATCTACAATCACAACTGTCATCAGGCTCGGGGTAGCAATCTGAACCCCGTTCGGATTAATCAGAGCGAGACGCACTGTCTCGTATAGGGGTTCGACCACCGCATCGTTCAGGATGGTCAGAGTAATCGTTTGAACAGTTGTCCCCGCCGCGAAGGTCAGGGTGCCATCAGTGGCGACATAGTCCGTTCCGGGCTGGGCTGTGCCACCCTGTGCCCCACCAGGGGCCAGCGTCGTATACCCAATTTGGGCCACAGTCGCTAACGGAGCCTCAAGGATGACCCGAATGGCAACGGTGCCCACATTCTCCTGCACGAGGATCTCTTCCAGCGCGAAACGCACACCCGGCAGGTCGTCGTTACGAATCGTGCCAATTCCGATCCGTGGATCGAGCGCCACAATGTCGCCAAACGCCCGAATAGCCGTCAGACGCACCCCAAACAGTTCGTCAGGCTCGAAGCGGGCATCACCCAAGACCCTGACACTGATCGTTCCGTTCAACACACCCGGTGCCAGGGTCAAGGTTCCAGTTGTAACCTCGAAGTCCTCGTCCCCGATTGCACTCAGATCAACCGTTTCGTAGTCCACTTCGATCGCGACCAGCGCGGGACGGGTCACGGTCACGGGGAAGTCCATCAGGAACGAGGTGCCCAACCCACCTTCATCGGCCGGCGTGGCATCGCCAACCCGTACCGTGGCTGGTTCATCATCGTCGTTGAACAGGTTGATCACACTAAGTTGGGGTACCAAGCCGTTGTAGATCGGGTCGATACTTACCCCATTGCTGATCAAGACTTGGTAGGCTTGCCGTCCATCAACCAGATTATCGTCTACCCCGGTCACCGTCACTTCAAACGGCGTCATCCAGGTGCTGGCATCAAACACGATTGACAGACTCGTCGCATTAATGACACCCCCCGCACTCAGCAGACCTTCGCTTGGATCGCTACTGGTCACAGTCACGGTCACTGGTTGGGTTGGTTCACTACCTAACCAGAGCCGGAAACTGGTAGAGCCACCGGCTTCGGTCGTGATTGGTACAAGCGGCGGATCAACAAAGATGAAGGCACTATCGTCATCTTCGATGCGCACTGTGAAGTTCGGCCAGGTACGGTTGTAGGGCGGATCAGTACTCGTGCTCGTGATGGTGATTACACCAGTGTGTGGCGATGGTTCGTCAATCGCATCGTTGACCGCCGTCACCGTAACCGTCTGAACCGTACTCCAGTTCAGGGTGGTGAACGTCAGGGTTGCCGGGCTGACGGTGGTCTGCCCATCAGTGGCAAGATTGATCGTCACCGTCGCCGTCGGTTGGGTTGTTAGGGCGATGGTGAAGGTGTCCGAAAGTGGGGCGGTAGCGCCAGGCGCATTCGGATCTTCACTCAGATTCAAACTCGTGGGGTTCACCACAAGTCCGGCCGTATCGTTATCGGTGATCGTGATCTGCACCTGGGGCACGAACAGACCCTGATAGACTGGATCGTTGCTCACGACACTATGGCTGATCGTCACCAGATAGTTTGGCTCGTCCACAATATTATCGGGCCGGGCTACGGTCACGGTCTGGGTCACATTCCAGGTGCCAGGCTCGAAGATCAGTTCGGCGGGCAAGGCCGGATCGAGTAAGCCACCCGGCAGGTCGGTCAGCAGGATCCGCACCGTATCTGTCGGCTGGCTCGTCAAGCGTAGCGTATAACTGGTCGAACCACCCTCAATGAAACTTAGCGCTCCCGTCACTAGTTCGACCCCAGCCGTATCGTTATCCAGCACCGTCACGGTCACATCGTCACTGGCGATCCCGTCGTAGAACGGATCACTACTCGTAATGGTATGGCTAATGGTCACCACACGGGTTGGCTCGACAACAAAGTTGTCGGGTACCGCCACTGTGATGGTACGCGGGAGATTCCAGTTCGCCGCCGTAAAGGTGAGCGGGGCCAACGCCGGACTAAGCACCCCCGTCGGCGTCGGCGCAAAGCTCACCACCACATTCGCCGTCGGCTCGGTCGCCAGTTGCACCGTATAGGTGATACTGCCGCCCTCGGTGAAGGTGGTCGTATTCGTCAGGACAATCAGCCCGGCCGTATCGTTATCCAGCACCGTCACGGTCACATCGTCACTGGCGATCCCGTCATAGAACGGATCGCTGCTTGTCACGACATGACTGATGGTGACCACGCGGGCCAGTTCCGCAATCTGGTTCTCGGGTACCGCCACCGTGATCGTGCGGGGCAGATTCCAATTCGTGGCGGTAAAGGTGAGCGGGGCCAACGCCGGGCTAATCACTCCGGTGGGTGTCGGCGCAAAGCTCACCACCACATTCGCCGTCGGCTCGG
>JBLWKA010000067.1:0-30020 GCA_048381555.1 Oscillochloridaceae bacterium umkhey_bin13 | reverse complement strand
GTAGATCAACCCCTCGGGTTGGTAACGTCCTCGTAACAGCAAACACCTACCTTTTGAGCAGCAAAAGGCTAACTTTAGGTTGCTTGCTTGCTAACGTGATTTCGTGGGTTCACATGTGCTGTGCTTAGCGACGTGATCGCTTTACTTCGCTACCAGAACTTGTCTCACGCTCAGTCAACGTAACCAATTCCGCCCGTAACTGAGCAATCGCCACGGCTTGTCGTTCCAGCGTCGTTTACACCATCGCCAAGTACTGTACCATCTGACCAACGGCCTGCTCTGTTGTTAGGCTCTCCTGCGCCCACAGGCGAGCCAACGTCCCCGGATCAACAGCCCCCATCAGCAGCGTCCTTTCTAGTTTGTACGCTATGGCGTACAAGATAGCACAGGCGTTAGATTCCGTCAAGAGGTATGCAGCGGTTTGGAGCCAAACTCCGTACGCTTCGCCAACGTCATGGCCTGACCATGCGCGACCTTGCCGACCAGCTTGGTCTCGGCAGTCATGGCTACATCGGCGACCTGGAAAGCGGACGTCGCCAGCCATCACTCGAACTCGCGGTCAAAGTTGCTGACCTGTTTGGTGTGCCCCTCGATCAACTTGCCAGGGATGATGTGGAAATCTAGATCTACTACGATCACGGAGAAACCCATGCCTTCGATCAATGAATTACTTTCGACATACGGTTCTCACATTGTCAAAAACCAACTCCAAAAAATCGTAGAGATCTACGATAGTGACTGGATTTTCATCCACGAACTGTTACAGAATGCGGTTGACGCCGTACAGTTCAACCGCAACATCGCCCGAGGGCGTGTCCAGCTTGAAGTTGACATTGATCACGACACGGTTATCGTCCAAGATAACGGCTTTGGTTTTCAACCCAAGCTGGAGCTACTCGTACCTGGTGGTTCAGGTTTAGAAAAGAACTTAAAAAGCCGCTCATCTTCCAAGGGTTATCAAGGTGTTGGCTTAAAAGCTGTTATGTACTCGTCGGTTTATTTTTCAATCGAGAGTATTTACGAAGATAAACATGATGGATTCAATAAGAAATGGAGGTTTTCAGGCGCGAATCTTGAAAGCTATCTCCATACAGACCAAGAAATTGAGTATGAGACACTCATTGAAGCGGCAAACAATGAAGAAACCCAGACCAAAATCACGGTGCAGTTTCCTCAGGGGAGTGCCAACCGCTTTTTCAGTGGCCTTCAACGCTTCCTCTCGGCAGACACGGTCAAATGGCAACAACTCTACCGTGATCAACAAGCTATCTCGGCAGAAAAAAGCCAGGAAGCCTTTGCGGCCCATTTTATACGCTGGTATTTTCAAACCCAATCATACGCTGGCTGTGTAAACAGGTTACTTAATATACCCGTCAAAAACCCTCAGACCGATCATTTCGAGGAAGTCAAACCTGTTGATATTACGCTTATCCTCAAATCCGAGGCTCTATTTCGCGATGTTCAGGGAAATCTTGGCACATGGCTAAGAAGTACCAACTGTACTGAGTTAGCAATTGACATTGACAATCGCTATTGGGATTACTCACTCGTGGCAAAAGACAACAAAAGCAAAAGCGCAAAATACAGAATAACCCCCGAGATTTGTAGTATCAAACCGAACAGTCCTCATTGGCTCAAGCCAGGAGATACCGGATGGGAAGCTTTTTCGGCTGGATTGCGCGACTCCTTTTTAGATTTGAAGCTCGTACCAGATGACTCAAAAACGGATTTTCGCGAAAAGTACGCGGATATTATCGCCTTATTAGAGCGGCGTGGGTCATCCGTGCGTGCAGAGAACTTCAAAGATGTGATTGAGAAGATTACGGGAATCTATTTTTGTATTGGCAGGACGGCCCATTATGAGCAGTTGGGAATTCAGAATCGTGGAGAAAGGATTATCGCATCTAATGGAACCCCCACAGCACATAACCTAAGCATTCGCAGTACATCATCAACCTGGTATGCCGAAACCATCACATTCGTTGTAAACGTTGATGCAAATCTCAATCTTGGCAAAAGAAACCTGACTGACAACCGCCTTGTTGGACGTATCAATAGTTTTTTCGAGGCTTGTTATCCCAAACTTGTCGCGTTATCTAAATTATTTGTGGAAAGACCCTCCTCAAGCCAGGAGATAGAGTTACCTGATATTTTAATTCAACGGGGAATTAGTCGTGAAAATGTTATATTTAAACGATTTCCCGCTGACGAAGACACACTTATTGGTTTATTCAGCGTGTGTATTTCTAGAATTCATCCGGATTTCAGTGTCTATGGCTATTTCGGAAAAGCTGTGTATGACGGTAAGTTCTTGTGGGACAACCGAAAAATAGGCAGCGAAAAGGAATTGCAAATCTTGGAATTTAAGGTCAAGTTAAGTGAACTCGTCCAAGAATTCGAGTTAGCAACCAATGACAAGGATATTGACAGCGTAGATCTCATTGTGGTTTGGGACAGACAAATAGACATTCCGGGATGGAGTGTTAAAGGCGTTTCAGCCTCTCGAGAAGTGGATTTAGCTCGCAAGCAAATCCCAACAAGTCTCATCTCATACATCCTTGAAGACTCACGAGGGCATTATCGCCCACTCATCTGTGTGGCAGATCTCGTTGCACAGCTTCCGATAGCTGATGCTAATGCCGATGATGTAGACCAACTGCTGCGTGAAATGAATTAGAAGTAATGCTCTTCACCGATTTACTCTCACGCGCCGATGAAGGCACCCTCCAGACCCTACTTGGCCGCTCGGCCCTGCGGCTCTTGCAGGCGCTTGATCCGACCCGTGTCAGTCCTTCGGCGATGCGTGAGTTGGTCTTGGGCCTACATAGCCCCGCTGCCTTGTTGCGCGATCCGATGGCCCGCGGGCTGCTGCTCACCAGTCTGCGCCCCGTCGAAGCCGCACGGCTAGTCACCATCCTGGGCCTTGGCCCCGCTGCCGATCCTTATGCCACCCTCGCTAACCTGAAGCTGCGCCGTGGTTCGACCCGTGAACAGGATCTGCTCGACTTTTTTGAAATCGTCACCCCCGATCTTCCCCCACCACCCGAACAGCATGCCGATCTGACCAACCTGAACGCCACAGTTGCGCTCTTCCTGCATCAGCGCGACGCCGCCCGCCGCGTGCGCCAGGCCCTCCAGATCCCGCCGCAACGGGTCTTGTTGCACATGCCAACCGGTGCTGGCAAAACCCGCACGGCTATGCATATCGTTGCCGATCATCTGCGCCAGCACGAACCGAGTCTGGTGGTCTGGTTGGCTTCGAGCGAAGAGTTGTGCGAACAGGCGGCGAGCAGCTTTGCCGAACTGTGGCAGCACCTTGGTGATCGTGACCTGCCGCTCTTGCGCTTCTGGGGCAGTTACGAGCTTGATCTTGAGCAAGCCCACGATGGCTTCGTCGTCGCTAGTTTGCCCAAACTCTATCGCGCCGCGATGGGCCAACTTAGCGTGATCGGACGCCTGGCGAGCCGCTGTACCCTGGTGGTACTCGACGAAGCCCATCAAGCGGTGGCCGAAACCTATGATCTGGTCGTCAGTACCTTGGTGACCCAGGGCCGACCGGCCGCGCTGCTGGGCCTGACCGCCACGCCGGGACGCAGTTGGGACGACCAGCAGGCCGATGCGCAGTTGGCAGCCTTCTTTGCCGAACGCAAAGTCACCCTGCACGTCCCTGGCTATGCCAGTCCGGTGGATTATCTGGTGGACCAGGGCTATCTAGCCCGCGCTCATTTTCGCGCCCTGAGCCATCAGGGTGGCATCGAGTTGAGTGCCGCCGATCTGCGGCGCATCGAACGCGAGCTGGATCTCTCGGCTGAGTTGTTGCAACGCCTGGGCCAGGATGAGCAGCGCAATCTGGCCCTGATCGTCGCTTGCGAGGCATTGATCCAGCGCCACCGCCGAATCATGGTCTTTGCGACCTCGGTTGAGCACGCCCACCTGCTAGCGGCGGTGCTGCGGGCGCGTGGGCATTGGGCGGCGGCAATTGATGGCAGCACGCCCCCGCTTGAGCGCAGCCGTCTGATTAGGGACTACCGCGCCGAGCATCCCGAACCACGCTTGTTGTGCAACTACGGCGTCTTGACCACCGGTTTTGACGCCCCGCAGACCAGTGCGGCCCTGATTGCCCGCCCCACCCGCTCGCTCATCCTCTACAGCCAGATGGTCGGGCGGGCCATTCGCGGCCCCCGCGTGGGAGGCAACGCCAACGCCGAAATTGTCACCGTGGTTGACCGCGAACTGCCTGGCTTTGGAAGCCTGGCCGAAGCCTTCGCAAATTGGGAAGACGTCTGGAAAGAACCATGAGCATTGACATCGTACCGGCCCATCTCGCAGTTCAAGCCATGCGCGACAATGGCTACAAGAACGCCGCCTACGCGATTGCCGAATTGATGGACAACTCCATTCAGGCTGGGGCCACCCAGGTCGAACTACTCTGTGCTGAGCGCTCCGACCTGGTTGAGCAGCGCCGTCGCTCGCGCATCCACCAGCTTGCCGTGCTTGATAATGGCTGCGGCATGAACGCCGACGTGCTCAAAATTGCGCTTCAGTTTGGCAACGGCACCCATCTTACGCCCGATAAGCAGGATGGCATGGGCCGCTTCGGCATGGGCTTACCGAGCGCCTCGATCTCGCAATGCACCCGCGTCGAAGTCTGGTCATGGCAAGCCAGCGGGCCAGATCATGCCCTCTATACCTACCTGGATGTTGATGAGATTCGTAGTGGCAAGCAAAAGAATATCCCGGAGCCGCAACCGAAAGCCTTGCCGCCGATCTGGGGGCAAGTCGGCAAAGCCTTTGGGCCAAGCGGCACCCTGGTCGTCTGGTCAAACCTGGATCGGATCATGTGGCGCACCGCAACCGCGATCATAGACAACTCGGAACTGCTGGTCGGGCGGATGTACCGACGCTTCTTGCACAGTAGGCAGGTCAGCATCCGCTTTGTGACCTTCGACAGTGACGGCATGCTGATCACGCCGAGTGTGCGGGAAGCCCTGCCGAACGATCCTCTCTACCTGATGCAACGCACCTCATGCCCTGCGCCCTTTAACCAGCAGCCCATGTTTGAACCCTGGACAGAGCATGACACGATCGAGTATCGGATCAAATTTCAGGGAGCCGAACATCCCGTTACCTTGCGCTTCGCGGTCGCCAAAGCCGAGGCCCGTCAGAGTGTGACGGCTGGATCCACCAACCACGGTCAGCATGCCGGACGCAATATTGGGGTCTCGATCATGCGCGCCGGACGCGAGCTGGATCTTGATCAGTCCTGGACGATCAAATACGACCCGCGTGAGCGCTGGTGGGGCATCGAGATCGAATTTCCGCCCGCGCTCGATGAACTGTTTGGCGTGACCAACAACAAACAGGCCGCCCGCAACTTTGCCGAGCTAACCAAGCTTGATCTCGATGCCCTGCTCAAAGAACATCAGACCGTTTCGGCAGCGATGCAAGCCCTGATTGACGAGGGCGATCCGCGTGCCCCGCTGCTCGAAATCGCCCATCGCATTCAGGTCAACCTGAAGGCCTTGCGTCGCTTGATCGAACAACAGGGCAAAGGCAAGCGCAGCACCGAACGACGCTACGACGACAAAAGTCCCGAAACGATTGCCACCAAAGCGACCCGCGAACGCCAGGACGAGGGTTACCAGGGGGCCAGTGATCACGGCGAAACCTTGCCCGCCGCGCAGCGCACCAGCGAGATCGAGCAGACCCTGGTGGACGAGGGTTTCACCGTTGAGACGGCCCACGAGTTGGCGGCAACCACGGTCAACCAGGGCCTGAAGTACCTGTTTGCCACCGCCGACATCGAGACCCCGGCCTTCTTCACGGTCAAACCGCGGGGCGGGGCGCTGATGATCACGCTCAACGTCAACCACCCGGCCTATCATCATCTGGTCGAAGTGCTTGAGCAAGAGGCTCCCACCGAGGTGGCGCAGCTGCAAGAGCGGCTGGAACGGGCCGCCAGTGGCCTCAAACTGCTCTTGGCGGCCTGGGCGCGCTACGAAGACGAACAACCCGATGGGCGTTTGCGCAACCAGACCGCCGACGCGCGCAACGATTGGGGCCGCCTGGCGCGGCGCTTCCTCGAACGCGATGAATAGGCCGCACCCCGGCGACCAGGTAGCGACGCTCTGTCAGCACGCTACCCACAGCCTGCTCCTGGTCGCGCCGTTTATCAAAGCGGCGAGCCTGGAACGCCTGCTGGGGTCGGTTGCGGCCACCGTGGCGGTGCAATGCGTGACGCGCTGGCGCCCCGACGAGATCGCGGCGGGCGTGAGCGATCTTGCGGTCTGGCCGTTGATTGCGGCCCGCCCGGGCGCCACGCTCTGGCTGCGCCACGACCTGCACGCCAAATACTATCGGGCCGACGCCCAGGTACTGGTGGGTTCGGCCAACCTGACCGCGACGGCCTTAGGCTGGGCCAGCCAACCCAATCTCGAACTGCTGATCGAGGTTGCCGCCAGCGATCCGGCCTGTGCCGCCTTCGAAGCGAGTTTGTGGACGGGTGCGATCCCAGCCGATGCTGAACTGCATCAGCAGATGAGCGTCCTTGTGGCTGGGTTACCAAGGCCGCCCGCGCTCAACCCAGCGCCTGAGCACACATCAAGTACACCCAACGAACTTGCCTGCTGGCTCCCGCGTTTACGCCAACCCGCCGATCTCTGGCTGGCCTACGACGGGCACTCCGAACGCCTGAGCAACGCCAGCCGCAGCGCCGCCGCTGCCGATCTCGTCGTGCTGGCCCCGCCACCCGGGCTAACGCGGGCCAGCTTCGAGGCCACGATTGGGGCATTGCTGTTGCAGATGCCCCTGATCCATGCGCTTGATCAGCAACTGCGCACCCCGCAGCGTTTCGGCGCAATCCGGGACTGGTTAGCGGCGACGCCCTGCCTTTACAGTGCCGACGTTGACCCAGCGCGAGCCTGGCAAACCGTGATGCGCTGGCTCGAACATTTTTTGCCCAACCGCTACCAACGCCTGCCGAGCCGTCACAGCGAAGTCCTGGTACGCCGATGAACCGATTGTAGATTTTGGGTTTTGGGTTTTGGATGACGTGGTGGGTCATACCATGCGCGGCAATCCAAAACCCAAAATCGCATCACTTGCCCAGGCTCTGCAAACGCGGCAGATTGTACATCACCAGGGCCTCGATCAAGGCCAGCAGCATCGCAATCGCGACCATGCCAAACAGACCGCCAACATTCAGGCGCAGGAACGACATACCCAGAATAACGATCAAGCCAGTCAAACCACCAGCGATCATCGCCAGCCACATATTGCCAGGATAGCCAAACTGCCGCCCGACCATAGCGGCACCGGCCCCTGCGCCGACCCCAAAACCGGCTGCTGCCGCAAAAAACTGGATTGACAACAAGCCCATGCCCAGTTGCAGCGGCAGCAACGCAAACCCAATGATGAAATAGAAGGCCACCGCAAAGACCAACCCGACCACTGCCGCTGCCGCGAACTCAGCGAGCAAAACCGTTACCGGCGGCATGCCTGCCTTTGGTTGACTGTCCACATCGCGATCCTTTCTGCTATCAGCGCAAACCCGTCGTATGATAGCAGAAAGGGAGGGTGGCTATGGGCGGCTTTGCCGCCCATAGCCACCATTGCCTATCCTACCAATTATACCAATTACCGTTGATGATGCCGCATTATTGTCATTCCGAGCGTAGCGAGGAATCTAAGCGGGTAGCGCAAGACCCCTCGCTACGCTCAGGGTGACAATGTAGGATGTTCACAGGTAATTGGTATTACTCTTGAAGATGCCGCATTATGGGCGTAGGGACGCAGCGTGCTGCGTCCTACGTCCTACGAAGGCGACCGGGCACAGAAGGGGCATCAACGATAATTGGTATGATTACTTACGAAACCAGTTCATCCCGAGTCCCGAAGCCGCTCCCAGCGCCGTCCCGAGCGCCATGCCAATCGCCAGATTGTCCAACACAAGTCCCAACACCGCCCCGAGCGCCATGCCAAGCCCCATGCCGATCCCGGCAGTGCGCGGGGTCTGGTTCGAATTCGATTCTTGCATGATGATGTGATCCTTCATTCTTAGCTTACGTGTGATCAGTCGTGCGATCCGGCCCTGGCTCGTCATCAGGGAAGAAGATCGCTTCAATTGGTTGACCGAAAAGACGAGCGATATGAAACGCCAAGGGCAGACTCGGATCATACTTGCCGGTCTCGATCGCATTGATCGTCTGCCGTGAGACCGCAAGCTGGACGGCGAGATCGGCCTGCGACCAGGAACGCTCAGCGCGGAGCAGGCGCAGCCGGTTCCTCACTGGTACCTCCTGTTTACCAGCATCACGCCCAGCCCCCAGAGCCAGATCAGGATGGGGAAGACCCAGAGCGTAGACAAACGTGGTAGGCCAGCGAGTTCCAAAAAGCCCCAGCTAATCGTGATCAGGCCCGTACCGCCAACCGACATTGCCAGGCCATAAAGTTGGATGCGCTGCTGGAGTTCATCAAGGCCCGCGAGAAAGCGCGTGTAGGCCAAGATTCCATACCCAATGGGAAGCACTGGTATAATTGCGATCAGATAACGCAGCAGCGTGGGCAGATCGGCGCGTAAGAGCATGATCGTCAGCGGAAGGGCGAGCGTATACAGGCCCAGACTGATCAGTAGTGCTCGTTGCCACCGTTGTTCCACTCGTTGCATAAACCTCCTTCAGTGCAGATGGTTGTGCCCACCCGCTCAACCCCTTTTGTCAAGCTCGCTTGACACACGAGAGGATAGCATATCCATTGCGCGTTGTCAAGCAACATTGACAAAGTATCAATGGGACTTGACAAAAAGCCGCTGGCGTCCAGGTACAAGCCACAAAAACCTCTGCGGCTCTGCGGTAAATAACTAAAAACGCAATACCGCATACGTCACGCTGTGAGCCACGCAGCAATCCTGGGAGCGCGGGCGTCTCGCCCGCTCGGGCTGGATGCGGGCGTCTCGCCCGCGCTCCCAGCAGCGTGACGTATGCGCTACTGCCTAAAACCGTATGTCTCAAACCAATTTGCTTCCTTCAATTATTGCCACGCTGATCACCGCCTACTTGCTCGTCGGCCTCATCTGGTTTGTGCGCTGGCGGCCTGACTACCGGCACACCCGTCACACGATCAGCGAACTCGGTGAACGCGGTTCTGCCGATGGGGCACGCGTCAATGCGTTGCTCTTCGCCCCTGTTGGCCTCGCGTTGCTCGCTATGGGCGGCTGGGCCATGCTTGAGTCGGTGCGCCAACCGTTGCGCGAACCCTTTGGCTACCTCGCACTCGCAATTGGGGTGGGCTACCTCGGTGGGGCGATCTTTCCGTGCGACCCTGGTTCACCCATGCAGGGCAGTTGGCGTCAGCAGTTGCACAATCTGGCCGGTGGGGTCGAGTACGTCGGCGGCGCGCTGGCGATCTACCTCGCTGCGAACCTGCTGACCGACGCGACATTCCTCGGCAGTTGGCTGCTCGCCTCAGCCGGAGTGGTCGCCCTCGTCGCCGTCGGTCTTTCGTTCACGCTGTTTTTTCCGGTGCGCGGCCTCATCCAACGCATTGGCGAGCTGACGCTTTTTACCAACGTGATCGTATTGGCCTGAATGATCGGGCTGGCTTGATTACTCTGGCAACTACGTCTTTCGCGCTTTACCGCAGAGCCGCAGAGGACGCAGAGCTTTTTTGAGGATCGCATCTGGACGCGATGTACGTGTACGTCGGCTGAGCCTATCATTGCAACACCCCAGTCATCCCTGCGCTGTGCGCACACCGCGCCCTGAAAATACGCCGATTGTCACACGCTATCTGCTATTACTACTATTACTACAGTTGTGTGTTAGCAGGTGATCCGTTTCCGTCGGCGTAAACGCCTCGGCTATCACTTGCGAAGGCCACCTCCGTGGCCTGTTTAGCCCACGAAGGTGGGCTTTGCACACGTAGCCGAGGGCTTTCAGCCCGACGGGGCGCGCATCTACGACTATAGTACTATCTGCTATCGGCTATCTTCATGGCATGGTATGCTTAAGGGAGCACAAGGTTAAACCCGGAGCGAACTATGCCTGGTTGGAATGATCTTGGAACGGCCTTTGCGACCCTGCGCGAACTGGATGTAACCGCGATCAAAGCGGAGAGCGAGCGGCCAGTTGTGATTGCCTGTTTTGGGCCGCGGGCGCTCGCTAGTCGGGTGGGCGAGTTGATGTATGCGCTCGGGGCACGCCATTATGGGCCAGCGGGGCGCAATCCGTTTATTTACCAGCCTAAGGTCAGTCAGGCCGGCGACGAAACGAGCACCGCCGACATGTTGCTGGTTCTGATTGATGCCACCCGCCCCCTGAGTCGCAGCGAAAGCGCCGATCTGGCCCAACTGGGGGCCTTGATGCGGCCAACCGTGATTGCGCTCTGCGGGGTCGCCGATCCAGGTGACCTGGGGGCACCGCGCCCCGAGTTTGCCCAAGCCAAGATTGTGGTGCTGCCCCACCTTGATGCCAATGGCGGCACGACGCTGGCCGACGCAATCTTGGAACAGTTACCCGAAGAACGGCGTCTTGCCGCGGCCCGGGCCGTACCCGGTTTACGGACAGCCTATGCCCGTGAGTTGATCAACTCGGTCTCGTTAACCAATGGCACCTATGCCCTGGCTTCGGCCATCCCCCAACAATTGCCGATCATCTCGATCCCGTTTGCGGCAGCCGACCTGATCGTGCTGACCAAAAACCAGGCCTTGATGGTCTACCGTTTAGCCCTGGCCCATGGTGCCCCGCCCGAGTTTCAGGCCCGCCTGGTCGAGTTGGCCCCGGTGATTGGGGGCGCTTTCCTCTGGCGACAACTCGCCCGCACCCTCATCTCGCTCATTCCGGTGTGGGGTGTGGTACCCAAAGTGGCAATTGCCTATGCCGGAACGTACAGCACCGGGATTGCCGCAACCCAATGGTTCGCCAAGGGAGAACTGATTGAGGGTCAGCGCCTGAAGCAGCTTGGCGACGAAGCCCTAAAGCTGGGACGTGAACGGGCCACCGCCCTCGTTGCCGAGGCGCGCACCCGCACGATGGAGGCGGGGGTGCGCATGGGGCAGCGCAAAGCGCGAAAACCGTAGGGACGCAGCGTGCTGCGTCCCTACGGTGCGTCCCTACTTATCCTGATCAGGATCAAGCCGCACGGTCTCGCCGGTGGCCGGTTCGCTGGGCGGCGGGGTATCCGAGCCACCCTCGCTACTCTGGCGCAAGTTAGTGGCAAAGGCCGCCAGTTGCTCGTTCAGTTGGGCAATCCCACGCGCCAACGCCTCCTGAAAATCCTTGGCCGCCTGGCTCTGCTGGGCCTGGTTCACGGCTTGCTCACCGCGCTCGACCACCTCTTGCACGCGGGGGTTGTCCTGAATCGCCTTGAGCGCACCTTGCAACTGAACGCCAATCTCTTTCATGCCGGCCGACATATCCTGCTGCACCTGCTTGGCCTTATCACTGGTCAGCGCGGCGCGCACGGCGGTTTCGAGCTGCTGACCCAGTTCGCGCAACTCGCTGGCAAGATCCCCCTGGGGCTGGTTGGGCTGATTCTCGGGCTGGCTCATCGGAGTTCCTCCTTGGTGGATTCTCAAGCTTACGACCGGCTATATGACGTTGGTTTGATCCCATTTGTTGTAAGGAAACGAAGCGAACCGGGTTCGCTTCGTTTCTTCTTAACGCCGGCGCTTGCGCACCAGCCAGAGGCCGCCAACCAGGGCGGCGAGTCCGCCGGCCAGCACCGCGCGTTGGGTCTGATGACGCGGATCGGTACTGGCCAGGCCAGGGACCACCGCCACCTGGGTTACAGCCAAGCCTTGCCGCCGGGCGGCTGCATAAATCGTTGCATGAGTTATGCCATCAGGGCCGTCAGGGTGGAAGTGTTCGCGCAGATCGGCGCGAAAACAGGCCAACCCCAGCGCCGGGTCACGCAGATCCGGGGTGCCCGCCAGGCGTGCCAGCAGAAACTGAAGCCAACGCTCGACCCCGCTTGGGCGCGGCTCACGATAGCCAAGCACGACCGCATAGCCGGGGGCGGCTTCGAGTAGACGGGTCAGGCTGCCAGCGCCACTCGGCCCGGCTAGATCACGGGCCACAATCAGCGTACCCCGCGCCAGGCCCCAGGCATCGTATAACGAGCGCCGGTAGCCACGCGGGCGCTGGTGGCGGATCAGGGCCACCTGCTGATGCGTAGCGGCCAAACGACCGGCCACCGCCGCGACGGCCTCGTCAGCGCCGTCATCCACAATAATCAACTCATACTCAGGCGCATAACGAGCCGCCGCCGCCAGTGCTTCATTCACTGCCTGGGCTAAACGTTCGGCCCCAGTCGTCACACGCAGCACCAACGAAAGACGAGTCGGCTCCATACAGCTGCATTCCTTAGCACAATCCAAAATCTAAAATCTAAAATCTAAAATCTAAAATAGTATAACACGCCCACCTGATCCCGAACTTTCATGCGGCTATCCACATATCCACATAGTTATCCACATGCATGTTCGAAATTGATCACCTTTACACTCTTTCAAGCCCCAAGGGCTGTGTTATAATAAAGTCCACCATCCGCACCCGGCGCATAGGCGCTACGTTATGTCCACAGATCGCGTCCTGATGCTGTTATTTGACAGACCGACTGTGGGTAAGTGGGGGTTTTAGCCCCGGCTGCGCTGTTTTTATCCCTCTTAGTTGTAAAGCGTTTCGCCCATGAAAGACTTCGTTCATCTGCATGTCCACTCCGAATACAGCCTGCTCGATGGCTACGCCTCGACCAAGGCGATTGCGGGGCGGGCCGCCGAACTAGGCATGGATAGCATCGCTCTGACCGACCACGGAGTGATGTATGGCGCAATGGAGTTCTATGATGCCACGAAGAAGGCTGGCATCCGGCCCATCATTGGGATGGAGGCCTACATCGCCCCTGGTTCGCGTAGCGACCCGATGACCAAGGGTGCCAAGAACTATTACCATCTGCTCTTGCTGGCCAAGAACGAAGTTGGCTACCGTAACCTGGCCCGCCTCACCACCCGCGCCCACCTTGATGGCATGGGCAAAGGCATCTTTGCTCGGCCCCGCATTGACCGCGCCCTGCTCGAAGAGTGCAAAGAAGGTCTGGTCGTGACCTCCTCGTGCATCGCGGGCGAGGTCATCCAGCACTTGATTGCCCAGCAGCGCGAGCAGGCCATCGCCACCGCCGCCTACTACCGTGATCTGCTCGGCCCCGAAAACTACTTCCTCGAATTGCAACTCCACGATAATACCCCCGAACTCGAGGGCATTAACGATGAGTTGGTGCGCCTCGGCAATGATCTGGGCATTCCGCTCGTGGTCACGAACGATACCCACTTCGTGCACGCCGAGGATAAGCAGACCCAGCATATGGTGATGTCCATGGGCATGAACCTGACCTATCAGGAGTTCTGTGCCAAGGATTTTGCCATGGACGAGAGTTACCATATTATGTCCGGCGAGCAGATGTGGGCCAAGTTTCAGCGCTATGGTACCGCGCCGCTCGAAAATACCCGCCGCATCGCCGAGATGTGTCGCCTCAAGCTTGATTTCGGACGAGTCCAGTTGCCCCAGTTCGACATCCCCGAGGGCCACGATGCCGCCAGTTATCTGCGCCTGCTCTGCGAAGAGGGCCTGATGCGGCGGATGAATGGCAATCCGCCTGCCAATTATATTGCCCGCCTCGATGATGAACTGGACGTGATCAATGCGACCGGCTTCCCCGACTATATGCTGATCGTCTGGGATTATGTGAAATACGCTCGCTCACGCGGCATTCCCTGTCTGCCTCGTGGCTCGGCGGGCGCGTCACTCGTCCTCTATTGCCTCGGCATCACCGATGTTGATCCGGTCAAGAATAAGCTGCTCTTCGAACGTTTCCTCTCGCGTGAGCGGCTCGAAATGCCCGATATTGATACCGATTTTGCCGATTCGCGCCGTGGCGAGATCCTGGACTATATCGCGAATAAGTATGGCCGCGAGAATGTCGCCCAGATCATCACCTACGGTACACTCGGGGCGAAGGCCGCACTGCGTGATATGGGCCGCGTGATGGGGATCGAACTGCCGGAAGTCGATCGGGTTGCCAAACTGATCCCAACCCTCCCGGTTGGAACGACGATCAGCCAGGCCCTCGAAAAAGTCCCCGAACTGAAGCAGATCTACGACACCCAGCCCCACCTGCGCGAACTGATTGACAACGCCAAAAGGGTCGAAGGCCGCATGCGCTCGGTTGGCACCCACGCCTGTGGCGTCGTGGTCAGTCGCACGCCGCTCGAGGCGATTGTGCCGCTGCAGCGCACGACCAAGGATGAGCACGCCGTGATGGCGGCCTACGAAGGCCCGACCCTCGCCAAGATGGGTCTGCTCAAGATGGATATCCTGGGGCTGACCAACCTGTCGGCGGTGGCCGAGGCGCTGAAGTATATTGAGAAGACCACCGGCAAAGCGATGTGGCTCGATGAGATTCCCACCGATGACCCCAAGGTCTTTGCGAGTCTGAGCCGCGGTGAAACCAAGAATGTGTTCCAGATGGAGTCCGCGGGCATGACCCGCTACCTGATGCAACTTAAGCCCGCCCGCGTCGAAGACCTCTATGCCATGGTTGCGCTCTATCGGCCCGGCCCACTCGAGCAGATTCCGCTCTATATTGCCAATAAAAACAATCCGCGCCAGATCCAGTATCTGCACCCGATTCTGAAGCCGATCCTCGAAGATACCTACGGCGTGATCGTGTATCAGGAGCAGATTATGCAACTGCTCCAGACCGTCGCTGATTATACACTCGGCCAGGCCTATGTGGTAATCAAGGCGATCAGCAAGAAGAACAAAGAGTTGATGGCCGAAAACGAGGCCATCTTTAAAGCGGGCTGCGAAAAAAAGGGTATCAGCCACGATGTCGCCGACCAGCTCTGGCAGCTGATCCTGCCTTTCGCCGGTTACTCCTTCAACCGGCCCCACGCCACCCTCTACGGGTTGCTCAGCTACCAGACCAGTTGGCTCAAGGTCAATTATCCCGTCGAGTATATGGCGGCGGTGCTGTCCGGGGCCGGTGGCGCAATCGAAGATGTCGCCAAGGGCGCACTCGAAAGTCGCCGCCTGGGCGTGGCCGTACTTGGCCCCGATGTCAACTGCTCGCTCAAGGGCTTCGAGATTGAACCGCTTGGTACGAATCTGCCCGTTGGGGTGAAGTTCGACCGTGGCATCCGCTTTGGCTTGGCCGCGATCAAGAATGTCGGTGAAGGCCCGGTCGAGGCGATCATCGCCGAACGGGAAGCCAACGGCCCCTTCCAGAGCCTCGAAGATCTGTGTGCGCGGGTTGATCGCCACGCCATCAATAAACGCGTGCTCGAGAGTCTGATCAAGGCCGGGGCGTTTGATCAGTTCCCTGGCTCCCGTCGCCAGCACCTCGCCATCCTTGACCAGGCCCTTAGTGCCGGGGCCGAGGCCCAGAAGGCCCGTGAGGTCGGTCAGTCCAGTCTGTTTGATGATATCTTCGGTGAGGGCGAGGCCAGTGCGACTACGCTGAGTGTGGCCCGCATTCCGATGCCGATCATCAACGAGACCCAGGCCGACATGAAGGAGCAACTGCTCTGGGAAAAAGAGTTGCTTGGCCTGAATGTCTCCGAAGACCCGGTTGCCAAGGCCCTCGAAGGGGTGGACATGCACGGGGTCAGTAGCCTCAGTGATATTACCGACGAGCATATTGGCGAGCAGATGACCTTTGTGGGCGTGCTCAATGGGGTGCGCCGGATCACAACCAAAAAAGGCGATGCTATGCTGGTCGCCAATCTTGAAGATCTGACCGGCACGATCGAACTGGTGGTCTTCCCCAAAGTATTAGCCAAAACCGGCGATCTGCTGCGCGATGATGCGGCGGTCAAACTGACGGCCAAGGTCGAGAACCGGCGCGATGCGACCCAACTGGTGGTTGATGCCGTCGAAGCGGTCGTGATCTCGGATACGCTGCCGCCCCCCGCCGAGCCGAGCATCCTCGATCTGGAAGGCCTGGGTGATCTGGCCGAGGCCGCCGCCGAAGCCTCAACCTCGGCCTCACAGCCAGCCGCCTCGCTCACCAGCAGTGCCCCGACCCCGGCGACCCCACCCGCCTCGCCCCTGGCCGCGATCCGCTCCAAGCAGCCGGTCAAGGTCAATGGGGCCAATGGCAACGGGAACGGGAACGGCAATGGCAGCAAGGCCAACGGCAATGGCAATGGCAGCAAAAGCAGTCCTGGCCCGAGTTACAACGATCCAACCGCCCCGCCCGCCGACTCGGGGCGCAGCCTGCGGCTCTATCTGCCCCGCACTGGCGACGACGAGGCCGACGTACGACGCATGCAGGATGTCTATAGCGTCTTGCGAGCCAGCGACGGCCCCGACCGGGTCACGCTCTACCTGCCGAATGGGGTTGGCGTAGTGGTGCTCCAGTCCCAACATACCGTCAGCGTCTCACCGGGTCTGATTGACAGCCTGGCCGGGGTCTTGGGGCCAGACCGAGTTGTGGCGGAGTTATGATGATCGACGTATCGAACGCTTTAATCTATGAGAGTACTTCTCTCGCGCAACGAAAATGACTTCTCATCAGCACCTATGCCTGTACGAATCAATGACGTTTGAAGATGCGGCATATCTGTCATCCTGAGTATTCGATGGCCCGTCGGCCAGTGGTGTTGAGCGCAACCAGTGTGCTTGCGCGGCGTCCTGCCACCTCGATGCGCCCCATTGTCACCCCGAGTATCCTATGGCCCGTCGGCCAGTGGTGCTGGGATGACATCCGATATGTCATTAGGAGCGCAAGCGAGGGGTCTTCAACGCGCAGCAGTGCAGATTCCTCTCTTCGTTCGGAATAACAATGGGGGGCGCTGCGCTCTGTTCGCCGTGACCACCGCGTTTGTTGCTTAGGAGCGCCCCATTGTCACCCTGAGCGCCAGCGAAGGGTCCCGGCGTGAGCCGCATCACCGCCGGGATTCCTCACTTCGCCTCTGGCTCCGTTCGGAATGACAAGAAGGCAGCATTGCCAACGGTAATTGGTATAACACCAGCAAATGTGCTTGCCTTGCTGTAAGTGGTGCGTTGTGCGGAGACCCGCCTAACGACGGACACTGCGTTGCTGTTCTTCGAGCACAAAGCGTTCGAAGCGCACCCGGATGCCGTCGCTCTCGGCCCCTTGCACGATCATGCCGACCCGCCCACTGAGGCGGATGTCGGGCGGCAGTTCAATCGGCGGCAACTCTTCGCCATTCAGGGTGATCGTTAAGGTCTGGCCACTGGTGACCACCCGAATCCGGTTGAGCGCATCCAGACCAGGATTGACCGCCTCGAACTCGACCGGCGGAATGATAAAGCCGCTTTCTGGCCCATAGCTGTAGAGCATCAAACCACCTTCGGGCAGCAGAAGCAGGGCCAGAAAATCGAATTCGCCGCCATCGCCAAACATGACGCCATAACCAGAACCACCGCCCGCCCCGCTGATCATGGCGGCGTCTACTTCGAGCACAAAATCGCCTCTGACCTCGGAGGCCCCGGTGGGCAAGGGCTGCTGCCACGAAACGACCGGGCCGCCCACAAAAAATTCGTAGGCCCCATTGCGAATCGTGGCTCCACCGAGGCTCCAGGAGACCTGTTGCGGATCGTTAAAATTCTCGTCGAGGGTCAGGCGCATGCCGGGGTTGGCGGGGGCGGCACTGATCGCAAAGCCCGCGAGATTGTCGAAGCGCACGGTGAGGCCGCCCTGATCAAACGTGACCAGGCCCAACGTCAACTGACCCGCTGCGGGGCTTGGATCGGTATAGCGCAACACCTCGACCCCGTTAATGAAGCCGGTGATCTGTGGCCCATCGGCGACCAGGCGCAGCCGGTTGGTAGCCCCATTACCCAACCGAATCGCCTCGTGGCGGGTCCAGGGCACTTCGGAGCGGAACGTCCGGTCGCGCACCCGCAACAGACGGTAGTAACCCGACGCACTGACCGAAAAAAGCAGATGGTCATCAGGGTTGCGCTGGCGAAAACGAATCCCATACTCGCCATTGAGCGGGCCGCCATGATGGGTTGCGTCTACGGCTAGATCAAAATCGCGCACCTGATCACTGCCCAGAAAAAGCCCGTAACTATCAAAGTTGGCACTCTCAAGCCGTAACTCGTAGGTACCAGCCACTAGTTGGGTCTGCGAGCGATCCCACTGCTCGGAAGGCGCAGCAAACTCCTCGCGGATCGTCACCGGGCCAGGAGGCAGGGGCCGAAATTTATCTGGGGCCTCGGGCGGGGAACTGATCGCTGGTTGCGCAGCCAGGAACGGGATCTGGTTGCGGATGACGGGCATGGTCAAAATCAGCACCACCAAGGCCACGGCGGTACAGGCCACAAACGCAGCCAGAGCCGAGGCCAACAGAATCAGCAGGCGACGACGGCCTTGCGGTGGCTCAGTATGTGGTGAGTCGATCATAGATATTGATCAAATCGCATTGCCTAACGGAGCATAAGGCTTGGTGCAGCCCTACGGCACAATCCAAAATCCAAAAGCTAAAACCCAAAATAGGATTAGGGGGTTGGGGTTGCCATGGCGGTTGGCGTGGGAGCAGGGGCAAAGGCGGGGTCAGGGACGCGGATCGAGACCAGACCAGCAAGGCTTAAGAGCGCAATCAGGGTCAACGAAGCGAGCGCCAGACCCATCCGCGAGAGCAACGGTTCGCTTGGGCCGGGGCGATCAGGATCAACCAGCGGCTCGGTAATCGCCTCACTCGGATCGTCGGCCACCACGAGATCAAGCTCGTCCACCTGAGCAATCATAACCGTAATATTATCAATCCCACCGCGCTCATTGGCGAGGTCTACCAGGCGTTGCGCGGCCTGATCCGGCGGGAACATGCCCGCCAGTTCGGCAATCTCATCATCGGTGATCAGGCCGTGCATGCCGTCAGTCGAGAGCAGCACTGTATCACCGGGGAGTAACCCCTCGGCAAACAGGTCAACCTCAACCTCGGCGCTATGACCGAGGGCGCGCGTGATGATATTGCGCACATTCGAATGGCGCGCCTGCTCGGGGGTCATCAAGCCAGCGGCAACCTGATCCGAAACAAACGAATGGTCGTGCGAAATCTGGCGGATCTGGCCTTCGCGCACCAGGTAGGCCCGGCTATCGCCAACATTGGCAACATAGAGCCGATTGGCCCGGAAGAGCGCAGCCACGCCGGTGGTGCCCATACTACCGTGACCCTGGCTATAGATTGCCGTATTCGCAGCAACAAACGCCGTCTGCAGTGCTTCGTGCGGCGACTGTTCAGTCTCGAAACGCTCAAGAATCGTTGCGACCCCAAGGGCACTCGCAACCTCGCCCGCGGCGTGCCCTCCCATCCCATCGCAGACCACCAGGAGCGTTACGGCCCCGATCTCACGACCATCACAGGCATCCTGGTTGATCTCGCGGCGCATGCCAACGTGCGTTTGGGCGCTAAAACGCACTCTCATCGTCGGCTCCTCGTGGGTTGTAGCAAGCTAAGGCTTTGGGACGCGCAACAATTTGGGGACTGCAATCAAGTATACCACATCAGGCCCGGCGTGAGGCGAGGGCGCAGGCCAGGGCGATCATTAACAGCACCCAGGGCCAGGCACTATAGGGTTGTTGAAAGGCCACCCATAACGAGGCTCCGACGGCGGCTAGACCAGTCAAGGCCAGCGTGATGCGCGTTGGTGAAGGGCGAGGGTTCATCGTACCATCCGTGAAAAACCAAAGAGCAACAAAGCGAAGATCAGAAACGTTAGATAAAACAGGTTGCCTGTTGCGCTCACAAAGAGCACCGTCAAGGCAACGAAGATCAGGGCCATCGCCGCACAACCGCGACGAACCCGTTTTACACTCTGCTCAGGATCCGTTGGCTCGGGGGTCATGATGGGCGGGCCGGGCCCGCGCCTCCTTTCTGGACACGCTCAACCAGTTGGTCTTCGAGGCTTCACTATGGTACCACATGCCTATAGCCATGATGTTCAACCTGTTCTATGCTAAAAGTCCCAATCTATGATGGCAGAATAGGTCACATGGCCCTCGTTCTGTCATCGAAGCACAACTCCACATCCAGCCGAAACAAAAAGCGGCATGCTATAATGCACTTCACCCTCTTTTTTGCCCAGCAACCTAGCCGGGTACACACGAAGGCCCACAACCACACACCGCATCAGCCAACCGCACAGATTCGACCCACGGTGGTGACTCGCAAGCCTACCCCCTTTAACGCTTATGTTTGATCAAGAGCTCTGGCGGGCGCAGATCGCCGAACGCCTCGGCGGCTTCACTCGCAATCCACGCCAAGAGATCCAGATCGCCGGGACGAGTACCGCCCTCGGTTTTTTAGCGGTGCGTACCCTTGAGCCGTTTCTGGCCGCATTTCAGCAAGAGCCGGTGGCAGCCGTGCTGGCCCTGTCGGAGATCGCCCGTGGTCCAGGGGCCGATATGATTGTGCGCCGGGCAACCCAGATGCGCTTCCAACTCTCGTTGGTGATCGAGCGTGAGTTGCGAACCCGTCCCGATCTACGCAGTGCCGTCGAGCAGTTGCTCATCTCGCTGAATGTGATCCACATGGCTCGCCAGCGCCTGAACAGCAGCCGCGATGAGTGGCTTCGGGTCACGTTGTTAGGCGAGCTTGACGCGTTTCCGGCGGGCGAGTTCGCCCAACTACGGCGGCTGCTGCATGATCCTGGTTGGCAATCCCGGTACGAGACGATCCGCAGTCTGCGCATCCGCAACGGCAATTACAGCGCCGCCGATCTGGTGATGCTGCACGATGGCCTGAGCGATAGTGCGTCGCATGTGCGGGCCGCTGCGGCGCGCATGCTCGGTCAGTTTGCCGGCACACCACCGTCCCCGCTGGTCAAAGCCCTAACCCGCGTGGCCCTCTACGACTGCGACCTCGAAACCCGCTATGCCGCCGCCCGCACGCTTGGATCGCTCCGGGATCGCATCGCCTCGCCCCAATTGATTGACCATCTGGGCTTGTGTCTGAGTGATGAAGATAGTTTTGTGCGCTCGGCGGCGGCGCTGGCCCTGAGCCAGTTGGGCGAACTGGCGGGCACGCCCGCCCTGATCGAGCAACTGACGGCAATGGTGGCCGACAGTGACCCCTACGCCCGCGAAGCTGCGGCCCGTGCCCTTGGACGGATTGGATCTGCGGCAGCCTCCGCCCCGGTCTTGAATGCCCTCAGCCGGGCAATGGAAGATCCCGACGCCAATGTTCACGAGGCCGCGATTGATGCCCTGACCCGCCTACGCAAAGTACGGGCCACCCTGCCGCTCAGTCCAGCCCGGGCACCAACCGATCCATTGACGGTGTAGGGCCGTCCCTACGGATGAAGGTAAAGCAAGGGTTCGTCGCTTGCGCGACGAACCCTTGCTTTTTACCTCAGAAAAAATCCTACTCATCATTAGGCTTGGCGGCGGTAGGGCGCTCACCCGTGATCATGCGGCGGGTGATGCGCACGGTATCATCAACGAGCAAGCCAAAATTATCAACCGGCAGCAAAAACTTGACTGGGCCAATCCGGTTCAGGGTACGGAACAGGTTCAGCGGGAAGGTGCCGATATGCTGCCAGTTGACCATCGCGACATTGGCTACAAAGGGACGCAGGTTGTCGCCGGCGGTTGTGCCAGCTGGTGGATTGAGGACAGCAGCCAACTGGCGACGGAGCTCTTCGGCGCGGGTCAGGGCGCGCACTTCGCCCGTGCCCCGCAAGGAAGCCTGGCAGCCTAGACGATAGCCATCGGCCATGCGTTCGGCGGGCAACCAGGTATACTCGGCTTCGGTCGGCGGATTCAGCTGATCAGCCCCGCTCAGAATGCGACACTCGCACATCGTACATAGGCCATTGCCATCACAGTAGAAGCCAATATGGGCCGCGTTGCGCCGCGCAATCGTGAGCAGCAGCTCGCCCAATTTCGCTTCCATCAACTCATCGTTGATCTCGACCTGGGGCATAAGGAGCCTCCTTGGAATTGCCTGAAGCATAAGAAGTTTGTTTATTGTAACACAAACCCGGGGCCTTATTCGGCAAAGAGCCGTTCGAGGGTCGCTTTGGTCATCAGCAGATAGGCGTTGTGCAGGTCGTTGGTCGTTTCGGCGGGCGATGGGCCGTAACGCCGAAGCATGGCCGAGGCCACAGTGGGCGCGGCCACTTGCGGGGCGATCTGGGCAAACTCGGGGCCAGGTTGGTCGAAATCGGCCAGTAGATCACCCAGGCTCTGGGTCTCCTCGGTGGGCATCACCGGCAATGGCTCGTCGGTGGTAGTGTCGGCACGCCGCGCCCGTAGCCCGGCAATAATCCGATCCTTGCTGCGGCCACGCAGTTCGAAGATCAGGAAGGGATCAGCATCAAACCGTTCGCCCAGCAGATAGTAGACCGCTGCCACATGCTTGCACGGATTCGCGTAGTCGGGGCAGGAACAATCGGTCTGGAGATCATGCACACTCTGCGGGAAGAGCGAAACCCGGGCGGTTGCAAAGGCTTGTTCGATCTCGCGGGGCATTTCGCCCGCAAGCAGTTTGGCGGTGAAGATCGCCTGGTCGGCCATCGCATCAATCGCCCGCTCCCATTGGGCATTGCTCAAGGGGATGACCGCAATGCTGACTTTGTAGGGCGCGGTACGTGAACCCTGAACCCGGGCCACAACGCGCCCCTGGCTCACGGTTACGTCTAAGACGGCCCCACTGCGCGCATAGCTCCAGCCGCGCTGGATGCGCCCCCCAAAGCCAAAACTTTCCAGCACATCAATCCAGCGCCGCGCCCACCACGACTCGCCAAACTCGCCGGTATAACTGCTACGCGGCTCAAGGGGTTCAGGGGATTGACGGGGGCGCATCGCAGGTCTGGGGCGAGGGCCTGGTCGTGCCCGAGCCTCGGTCTGGTTGCGTGCAACACCTCGGGCCGTACGAGTTGCACCGGCCACCCGCCGCGGGCGCACTCCCTCCTGGGGTTTGCGGCCACCCTGACTCTTGCCCTCACCATGGGGCCGTGACCCGCCCTGGCCCTTGCCCTCGCCATGCGGCCGTGACCCACCCTGGCCCTTGCCCTCGCCATGCGGTCGTGACCCACCCTGGCCCTTGCCCTCACCATGCGGCCGTGACCCACCCTGGCCCTTGCCCTCGCCATGCGGCCGTGACCCGCCCTGCGATCTGGTTCCAGGTTGCCCCTTGGGTAATGACGGCGGGGCAGATCCGTTGTTAGCGTTCGCCTCGGCACCACCTTTGCGCCCACGTTTGCGTTGGCGAGGTCGCCGCGACTTAGCCTCAGCCGGGCTGCCATCCGCTGGCGGGCCAGCCTGCGCCGGGCCACTAGACGGCGGGGTAGGCTGAACAGTCCCACCCTCTTGGGCCGCCTGGGCCGCAGCCTTGGCCTTGCCCTTGCCCCGTGGCCGACGCTTGCGTTTCGCTTTGGCGGGTTCATTCAGGCCCGCTTCGCCCACCGGGCCTGAAGCGAGCGCCTGGGATGGCGCACTGCGCCTCTGCTCGCCCTCGTTCGGGGCGGCGATCCCAACTGTATCAGCAGCCTGATCGGGGTTCGATCGCCGCCGCCGGGGTCGTGTCATACTTGCTCCTTGTTGGGTTGTCGGTGGGAACATCGCTAACGCTCGTTCCCACCGGGGGAATCAGGGAGAACATGGTTCTCCCTGGCCCACCATAGTGCGCCCGTTCCTGTTGTCTGCGTCGCGTTCGCCCGTCCGCCCTGGCCCACCGTGCCCTCTTCGTTCCTGTTGCCTACACCACGCGCGCCCGTCTGCCCTGGCCCACCATAGTGCGCCCGTTCCTGTTGCCTACACCACGCGCGCCCGTCTGCCCTGGCCCACCATAGTGCGCCCGTTCCTCCGACCTGCGCCGCATTCGCTCCCTTCAGATCACTCGCGGAGTTTACCCTGCGTGTAGCCGAAGGGATCCTAATCCTACAGTTGTAACTGCGCTCCCCGTCGGGCTGAAAGCCCTCGGCTACGGTGTGCAAAGCCCACCTTCGTGGGCTAAACAGGCCGCGCAGGCGGTCTTTGCTTCCCATAGCCGAGGCGTTTACGCCGACGGAATAGGATAATGGGTCTCAATCACTGATCTCTTCGCGGCGCAGGGCCACTAGATCCCGCAACTGATCGGTACTCAACTCGGTCAACCAGGCTTCGCCCGCGCCAAGCACCTGGGCTGCCAGGGCCCGTTTGCCCTCGATCATGGTGTCAATCTTCTCTTCGAGGGTGCCACCAACCACAAATTTATGCACCTGCACATTGCGCATCTGGCCAATCCGGAAGGCCCGATCCGTTGCTTGATCCTCCACCGCCGGATTCCACCAACGGTCGAAGTGGAAGACGTGGTTGGCCCGGGTCAGGTTCAGGCCCACCCCACCCGCTTTAAGCGACAAGATCAGGATTGGCGGGCCTTCACTGGCCTGGAAGCGCCGCACCAGGGCATCACGCTCTTTGGCCGGGGTGCCACCATGCAAAAAGAGGGTCTCGACAAACAGCGTTTTGGCCAAGTGTGTGCTCAGCAGGGTGCCCATTTCGGCAAACTGGGTAAAAATCAGGGCCCGATCCTCGGCCGCGATCACCTCTTCGAGCATTTCGTTGAGGCGATCCAGTTTGCCTGAGCGCCCTGGCAGGGCCGAGCCATCCTTCAGGAAGTGGGCCGGGTGGTTACAGATCTGCTTCAGGCGGGTCAACATGGCAAGCACCAGGCCCCGCCGCCGGGTCTGTTCGCCTTCGCTATCGGCACTCTCGATCTGGCTGAGTGCCTCGCGCACGGTCGCCTCGTAGAGCGTAGCCTGTTCCTGGGTTAGCGGCACAAAGACTTTCATCTCGATCTTTTCGGGCAGATCATTGATGATCGCCGGATCGGTCTTCAGGCGGCGCAGAATAAATGGCCCGGTCAAGCGACGCAGGCGTTCAGCCGCATCTTTATCGCTGGCCCGCTCGATTGGACGGGCAAAACTACGCCGGAACTCGGTTTCGCCCCCCAGAAAGCCCGGGTTCAAGAAGGCCATAATGCTCCACAGTTCGCTGAGCCGATTTTCGACGGGGGTTCCAGTCAGGGCAACCCGGCTCTCGGACTTCAGGGTGCGGGCAGCCTGGTGCTGGCGGGTATCACTATTTTTGATATTCTGCGCCTCATCAAGGGTTACGATGCGCCAGGGAATGGCAACCAGACTCTCGCGGTCGCGCACCAGGAGCGGGTAGCTCGTGATCACCAGATCGTGGCGAGCCGCAGCCTTTGCCAGCGCCGGCCCCCGTAACCGTTCGGCCCCCTGGTTGACCAGAATGCGCAACCCCGGGGCAAAGCGGCTCAGTTCGCGTTGCCAGTTGCCAACCACCGAGGTTGGGCAGATCAACAATGAGGGCGGCCCTTTGGGATTACGATCCTGCTCGTACAACAAGAGCGCAATCGTCTGCATGGTTTTGCCAAGCCCCATATCGTCAGCGAGGCAGGCCCCCAGACCCGAGCGGCGCATAAACGTCAGCCACGAAAAGCCACGCCGTTGGTAGGGCCGCAACTCGCCCCGGAAGCCTTCCGGCTGCGGCAACTCCTCCATCTGATGGCTTTCGCTCAGATCACTCAGCAGTTTGCCCAGCGCCCCATCAGCTTCGAGGCCCCCGAAAGCAATCCCACCCGGCAAGGGTTCGGCCCCGGCCCCCAGACCCATCCGCATCGCTTGCGCCACGGTCATCTGGCCCCCCTGCCCAAGCAGGGTAAGGGCATGGCGGGCCTGTTGCGGATCGAGCACGATCCATTCGCCGCGCACCTGAACCAGGGGCTGCTTCAGGGCGACGAGCCGCTCGAACTCGGCTTTATCCACCGGTTGATCGCCGACGGTCAGTTCCCAACGGAAGTTGACCATACTGGCAAAACTCAGTTGACTCGTGCCGGATTCGATCCGCAACGCAGCCGCGCTGGTGCGGGCACGGGCTTTGATCCGACCGGTACTGCCCCACCAGGCCGGTGCGATCAGGCCAAAGCCACTCTGTTCGAGCAACGGGGCGGCATCACGCAAGAACGAAAAGGCTTCGTTCAAATTCAGTTCGGCCCGTTCGGGGGCACGACTGTGCAAACTGCGTTCGATTGCAGGCACCAGGCGCCCTGCAAAGGCCAGCGCTCGCAACATGCGTTCCTGGGGCTGGGCAAAACGCCGGTTCAGGAAAACGAGTTGCTGGCCGCGCTCACGCCAGAGTTGGGCGGCCGGAACGAGCAGGCTGGGATCATCAACCGCCTGAAGCAGGTAGCTCAGGCCCCAGGGCGCGGCAGGATCATTGGGTGGTTCGAGCCGAAACGCGATCCGGAAAACATCATCACCGGCCACATGCTCGGGGCCAACCCACTCTTGCCAGGTCCGCAACAATTCATCAGCGGCCCGCCCCTGCAACGGCAAGAACGGATCAGGGCCAAGCAGCGCCGCCATCCAGGCTGCCCCGATCCCAACGGTCGTGGTGCGCCAACCCGCCAGCCGTTCGGCCATGGTGGCATCAGCGGCAGCAAGATCACGTACCAACCCATCAGCCGCCGCCGCGATAAAATCGTCCACCAGCGCCCGCGGGGCCGGGGCCGTCGTGGGCGAATCGACCACCGCCCGACACAGCGCGGGCAGGGATCGCCCGAGCGCCGCGATCTTGCCTGCCGTTGCCGGGATCGGACGTGGCTGCCAGGTCGCCCGTAGGCGGTGACCCTCGCGCACCAGGGCCGGCAAGAGTTGCTGCCCGGCGACGAGTTCGGCCACTAATAACGCCGCCACCCGCCAGGCCCACAGATCAGCACCAACATCAGCGCGTTTGCCCTGGGTCAACAACAGATCAAGCGCCTGGCCAGGTTCGAGCAGCAGACCGCGAACCCGCCACGGGACCAGGCTCACCTCTCCACACGGCACCTCAACCCCGGCCAGGCGCAGTTCACGCAAGGGCAAAGGGTGATTGCCCACTGACGGCAACCAGACTTGTTGATCACGCTCAGGCAACGGCTGTGCTAGATCGGGAGCGCTGATCCGGGCATGCAGATCTTCAACCGGCAATTGGAACGGATGGGGGTTGGTCTTGGCCCGGCGCGAGCGGCGTGTCGTACGATCAGGGTACTCGCCCCACACAAAGAAGCGCCGCTCGGCGGGCAACCAGGTGCCGTGCAAAATAGCGGTCATGAATTGTCCTGGGTCATTTCGACACCGTTGTGGCCCAACACGGATTCCTCTATGCACAACGGATCACGAGAACCGCGTTGCCGCATAGGAGAGGGCGATCAGGTCACAGACCATGGGTGCGTTGGCCAATCTGTGGGCCAGCATTGCCGGGTTCACCACTGTCTTGGGAAGGATCGGAGCGCTTCGCCCTCGCGGGTTGCGATCATTGGGGCGTTGCTCCGCCATCAAACCTGCGCTAGAAATGTCTCGTACTGTATGCCAGGCGCACTATCTACGTATAGGCGCCCAGACCAACAAGGCGAGAACCAAAGAGCGGCACATACCGTGTGGTGCCAATGATCACCCGGCAGGTTAGGGTGATCGGCTCACCGCGTCCATTATACTACAATTTGATCCCGGTGATCATATTGATACGAGGCTACGCCTGCCCCGCGATCCCGTTGATTGCCCCATCCCATCATCCTGTACCGGGCAACCGACCGGGCGGTACTCACCTGATCCATTTGGCGTCGCCCATCCCGTCGCCCGCCCCGATCTCCCATCGCACATCGCGGCATAGGATCCCTGGTGGCGATCAGAAGGCCGAAGCTTGCACCATTGAAGCCTTTCAAGCCCGAGGATCGTTTGGGGGTGCATGCTTCGGCCCTACCTTTCCTCATCATCGCTCTCGTGCGCCCCGCCATCGCCCCCCTCCGCCCCCGCCATCCCGTAGGGGCAGCCATGTGGCTACCCAGGGCGACCACGCCGGGTTGCCCCTACGATCCACGAAAGGGATCGCCACCGAGGAACTGAAACCCTATTCGGCCCCAAACCCCCCCACTGACTCGATGTAGGCCAACGACTGGTGGCGAAAATAGGTTGCGTACAACTCGGCATAGTGGCCGCCCTGGCGCAACAGCCCGGCATGGTCACCTTCTTCGATGATCTGGCCCTGGCGCATCACAATGATCCGGTCAGACGAGCGCACCGTCGAGAGCCGATGGGCGATCACGATGCTCGTCCGCCCCCGCAGCACCAGGTCAAGGCCCGCCTGAATCTGTTCTTCGGTAAAAGGATCTACGCTGGCAGTCGCTTCGTCAAGGATCAGGATGCGAGGATCGTGCAACAGCACCCGGGCCAGGGCTACGAGTTGACGCTGCCCCAACGAAAGGCGCGCGCCCCGTTCGCCAACTTCGGTCGCCAGACCCTGGGGCAGGTCGGCAACCCATTCGCCGCCCCCAATTTGGGCCGCCGCCACCACCACTTCATCCTCGCTGGCTTCGGGGCGACCATAGCGAATATTGGCGGCTACCGTGCCACTAAACAGGAACGGTACCTGGGGCACCATGCCGATCTGACGCCGGTACGAGCCGAGTTCCAACTCGCGCAGATCAAGTTCGTCTACCAGGATGCGCCCAGCCTGAAACTCGTAAAAGCGCGCAATGAGCTTGACCAGACTCGATTTACCCGCTCCGGTATGGCCCACTACAGCAATGCGTTGTCCCGCTGGGATGTGGAGATCAAAATCGCGCAGTACCATTTGATCGTCTGCATACCCAAAGCTTACCCGCTCGAAGCGAATCGCGCCCTGCAACGCTGGTGTGGGCTTGCTCGCCCGCTGCACCACCCGCGGCTCGGCGTCAATCAAGGCAAAAACCCGCTCGCTCGAAGCCAAACCCTGCTGGAACTGACTCCAGAACGAGGCAATGCTGGTCATTGGAAAGTAGAAGATCGCCAGACCCTGCACAAATAGGTACCACTGCCCGGGCGTGATCGTGCCACCAATCACCAGCGAGCCACCAACGTAGACCACGGCAGCCGTTGCCATGCCAGCGATCATATCAAGCACTGGGAAGATCGAGTCGAAGATCAGGCCCCGGCGCAGACTGACCCGGTAGGCCAGCGTATTGGTTGCCGTGAACCCCTCGTAGATCGCCGCTTCCTGCCGAAAACTCTTGGCGACCGCAATCCCACTGACCGCCTCTTGCACATTGCGATTGACATTCGCTACAGCTCGACGGGCCTGTTGCGAACTCCAGCGGGCAATCCGACGGAAGAGCAGCGCGACCAGCACGACCAGCGGGGCCGTCGCCAGGGTTAACAGGCCAAGCGTCGGCTGCACGATCACCAGCACCAACGAGATCAGGCCAACCAGCAAGACCTGGCTGATCAGATCCATGGTCAGGCTGACTACATTGGCAAAATCCTGGGTATCCGAGGTCACCCGGCTGACAATCGTACCAGAAGGGAACTGGTCATAGAACGAGAGATCGCGTTCCATCACGGCGGCAAAGGCATCTTCGCGCAGGCGCAGCACCACATCACCAACCGCTTCGGCGGCCAGGGTTTGGCGCAAAAAGTTGAAGAACCAGCCCAACGAGCCAAGCACCGTAACCAGACCCGCCAGGCCAAGCAAAAGTTGCGCCGCAGGGTTACCGGCCAGTTGATCGATCCCGTAGGCGACCACAAATGGGATCAGAACCTCGACCATGGTCGCTACAGACACCAACAAGCCGACTGCTAACATCTTGCGGGCATGGGGCCGAAAGTAGCTCGCAATCCGCCGCACCAGCACGGCATCACCGTAAGAGCGGTCGTAGGCATCGGCATCAAGCCCATCAAGAATAAAACCCATAGCAAAAACTCCATCTTATGACTCAACGAACGCGTACCCGCCCCGTCGCACCCGCCCCACATCCCGTGTCCGGCCACACCATCGTAAGGGCCGAAGCATTCGCCATCCGATCCGCGTGTCCATACCGATCATCCGGTGGCGAATGCTTCGGCCCTACCTGTCCCCGCCATCCATCCTGTGCCCGCCCCGGCACCGCATCCGCCCGCCCCACATCCCGTGTCCGACCCATCCGTGGCCGCCCCGGGCCCGCCGGCGGCCGCCCCGGCCCCGCCGCCCCGGGCCGCCCC
>JBLWKA010000066.1:0-30062 GCA_048381555.1 Oscillochloridaceae bacterium umkhey_bin13 | reverse complement strand
AGCCATACCATTGGTCACGACCGGCGGTAGCTCGATGTAGCGTGGTGCTAAGCCGCAGCCAGCAATCAGTAGCCCGAGGAGTACCGCAAAGAGCCATGCAGCGCGCCCAGTCATCGCCACCTCCCCGCTTGGTTGGTCTGCTTGCCAGCCAGGATCTCGTACTTCGGGTTTGCCAGGGGGCCTGGTGGGCGGCCCTGGCCCTCGTGCTGGCCTTCTACACCGTGGGCTTGCCAGGGCGGATCGCGCAACTGATCGCCGTAACGCCCTACCCCCGCGGCATGCAACTCAGCCCGCTGACGGCCAGTTATCTGAACAGTTTGGGCATCCCCATTCCGGCCTACTTCTGGTATGTACTCAGTCTGGAACTCCTCACCGCCGCAATCTATCTCGGCGTTGCCATGCTGATCTTCTGGCGGCGCCACCACGAACTTGGGGTTGTCCTCGTCAGTCTGCTGCTGCTCTGTTATGGCAGTACCGAAACCACCTTTACCTTTGAAGTCAAGAACTACAACCCTGAACCTTGGTTGCTGCTCCGGCGCATTTTGCAGGCCGCTGGCGAGTGGCTGAGCCTAGTGGTCTTCTTTATCTTCCCCGATGGTCGCTTCGTTCCGCGCTGGACACGCTGGGTTGCGCTAGCCTACGCGATCGTCTGTCTGCTCTGGCTGCTCTTCCCCGAACTGCCCTTCAACGTGACGAGTTCCACCTTCAATGAGGGGCATCCCTGGTCGTACCTGCTGCTGGTGGGCATCCATAGCCTGGGCTTCGTGGCCCTCGCGCTGCGCTACCGTCAACTTGGCGATGGGATCGAGCGCCAACAGATCAAGTGGGCCGTGCTGGGGCTGGCGATTGTAGCAAGTGCAGTTCTCATTCGCTACACCTTCGATCCGTTTATCATCTTGTTCAACCTCTTCGAGGTACCCGAGGAGCGTTTCCTCTTCAATGTGTTGCATCGCCCGACCCAGTGGATTTTTTTGTGGGCCTTCCCGCTTGGGCTGGCCTTCGCTATGCTGCGCCAACGGCTGTGGGCCATCGACCCGATCCTTAGCCGCTTCGTCGCCTACCTGCTGCTCTCGGGCGTGCTCCTCATGACCGTGCTTGCGACGAGCCTCTTCTTGGGTCAGATCCTGCACACCGAACTGAGTGGCGGCCTCGCGCTGGCTGCGACGACCACCGGCTTGATCGTCGTCCTGACGGCCCACGGGCGCATGCAACGCTGGGTTGATCGGCGCTTCAATCGTCGCCGCCTTGACGCCCAACATGCGCTACGCCAATTTGCCGATGATCTTGGCACGACAGTTACCCCCACCGAGGTGCAACGCCTGCTGCCGGAACGCATGGTCGAACTGTTGCGCCTGGAGTATAGCACGCTGCTGATGGCCCAACCAGATGGCAGGTATGCGCCGGTAAGCGCCTACGGTCAGAACGATCAGCCGCTGACGCTTGATCCGGCTGCACTTGCTAAGCTTGAGCATGGTGAACTGATCAGCCACCCCGATACGGCCTGGCCGTTGCTGCTGCCACTACGGACGCCGCAGGTCGAGGGTATGCCTAGCTTGATCGGCCTGCTCGCCGTCGGCCCGTACCGCTCGGGGCGACCGTATGATCACGAAGACAACCTGATCCTGCAACTCCTTGCCGACCGGGCCGCTTCAGCCCTGGCCCTGGCTGCCTTGATCGAGCGCGAACAGCAGGTAAACGCAAACCATCAACTTGTGAACCCCTACCGGCCCAACCGCCCGCTGCCCGCCGCCAGTCCGCTCTTCGTCGGGCGCGAAGCCGATCTGGCCATCCTGGCCGAACGCCTTGGTGCCGGGGCCGCCGTGGTGCTGACCGGCGAGCATCGCATGGGCAAGACGAGCCTGCTGCAACAATTGCCAAGCTTCCTTGGCCCCCATGTAAGTTGTGTGCTGGTTGACGGGCAGCGCCTCGCAGTCGGGGGCAACCTCAGCACGCTCTGCCACGAACTGGCCTGTGCGCTCTGCGAAGCCGTCGCGATCGATCCACCCCCGTTTGCGGCCTTTCAGGAACGACCCGACGCGACCTTGCTGCGCCAGATTCTGCCCGCCGTGAAGGTCGCCGTCGGGGAGCGCCAACTTGTGCTGCTGCTCGACGAGTTTGAAGAACTCGAGCGCCGCGTCCAGGATCAGCAGATTGACCGAGCCGTGCTTGGGCTGCTGCGCTTCGTGATGCAGCACGAGCCAAGCCTGACTCTGCTCTTGGTAGGCAGCAGCCCACCCGAAGAGCTACGGCACGACCTATGGCCCGATCTGCTGAATACCGCCCTACACCACCGCCTCGAACCACTTGCTGCCGCTGCGGCCCAGCAACTTGTAACCAGTCCACTTGATCAGCAGTTGCAGTATACGCCCGCAGCCCTAAACCAGGTTCTGGCGCTGAGTGCAGGCCATCCCTACTGTATCCATGTGATCTGCTCGACCCTGGTGACCCAGGCAAACCAGCGGGCCATCAGTTTGGTAGAGCCGGACGCGGTGGCTGAGGCTGCCAGCACGGCGCTCGAACTGGCCGCACCCCACTTGGTAAGTCTGTGGCATCGTAGCCATGAAGATGAGCGCCGGATCCTGCGGGCACTGGCCGACACAGAACCGCAGGCGCTCGCCGCGCACGCAATCGCTGAACGGGCCGGGTTGAGTCCCAGTCAGGCCCGGAACGCCCTGCGTCGCCTGACCCGACGCGGCCTGTTCGCCAGTTCCGCCACCGACGAGTACACCTGGCGACTGGGCCTCTTCCAGCTCTGGGTGCGCGAGGTGGCTCCTGAGGGATGAACCTGGAAATGACCTACCAGGCCGTAGCGCAACTAATCCGACAACGAGAATGAGCGCCCGCATTGTCATGCCGAGCGGAGCGCAGCGCCTCCTTGTCATTCCGAGCGAAGCCGAAGGCGGAGCGAGGAATCTTCACTGATCTGCAGCAAAGACCCCTCGCTAACGCTCCTAATGACATATCGGATGTCATCCCAGCACCACTGGCCGACGGGCCATAGGATACTCGGGGTGACAATGCGGGTGGCGCAACCGCACGGGTTTTGCTGGGCACCCCTGGCCTGCGGGCTATCGCATCCTCCTAAGAAACAAAACCGTTTCGCTCGACACCCCTGGCCTGCAGGCCATCGCATCCTCGGAATGACAAGCCTCGTTGTTGTGACTAATACCCAACCAAACGAAAGCCACCGCCGCGCACATTCTCGATCATGGCCCCGTGCATCCCGAGTTTGGCACGTAGGGTTTTGATCGCCGCCTTCACTCGGTCAGGGCTAAGCGCCCCGTCCGACGGTTGCGCCCCGTCCAGGGCTTGATCCAGTTCCGCAAAACTCCGAAAGCAACCCGGCGGATCAAGTAGGCAGGCCAGCAAGGCTCCCTCCGAGGCGGTCAACGCAATGATCTGGTCGTTGGCGAGCACAAGATTGCGTTGCGGCTCAAGCAGCAGTGGCGGGGCGCAAAGCAAGCCGGGGATCGGCTGTTCGCGCACAAAAGCCGCGAAGGCGACCGAGAGCGGCACGTTGGTGGCGGCAATGGTTTGGACGAGACCCGCCTGAATCAGGCGCGTAACCCCGCGCCGGTCGTGCGGGCCATCAAGTGGCAACAGCGCCAGCAACCGCTGATCAGCCGGACTCAGCATCTGCCACCAGTAACTCCAGTGCTGGCGGGCCTCGCCCAGAAACAGTTCTGCGAAATCGGTTGCCGGTTCGCCTCCAGCGGCTAGCGCCTCGACCGCATAAAAGGCCGCAATCTGGAGCAGCAGCGGATGCGGGCCACTCAACTGACTGATCACCGTGCGCAAGGTCGCCGATAGCTGCAACCCGGCGCGGCTCGTATACTGATCAAACAGCAACCCAACCTCGTTGGCGGCAAACAGGCCCAGGCGCACCTGCGCAAACACATTGAAGAACGGCGAACTCAGGGTGCTGCCCTGCACGAAGGTCAGATCCAACAATGGGCGCGTCGAAATCGTAAAAAAGCTCAGGCCATAAGCCGTAACGAGGCCGCGCAGGCTGGTAAAAAACTGTTCGTCGAGGGCCGGATTACGGCTCAGCAGATCAAATTCGTCCAGCACCAGCACCAGTTGGATCTGGCGCAGACTAAGTTCACGCACCGCCTGTTCGAACTGCCGATACGGGGTAAGTTCGGCGTGAACCGGGCGATCCGCAGCGGGAAGCTGTTCGCGGATCAGGTTCGCTAACAGCTGGTAGATCGCCTCGCTCGTCAGTTGCTCCCAGGTCTCGCAGGTCTGGATGAGCCAAACGCACGCCTGGGGATCGATCCCATAGTGCTGGAGCACCCCAGCCCGGGCACAGTGGAGCGCGAGCGAGGTCTTGCCAATCCGGCGCGGCCCGACCAACGAAACACACTGCCCGCTCCCGACGAAGGCCAGCACCTGCGCCAGGGTCGTGGCACGCCCCACAAACGCCGCCGCATCACGGATGGGGCCACGCTGCGTAAACGGGTTATGGACAGAAGCAAGCATAGCGGTACGTTCAAGTTTCCTTTGACGTGGCACGTCGCCCATCGCGGCGATCAACCGGTTGCCCCTCCTACTCGCCTGCCCCCAGCGCATTCAGGCTGGCCCAGACGAAGGGGAGCCTGAGCGTGGCTTCGGGATGGTTCAGGCATGCCCGTTGGGCCAGGGCCAGGGCCGTTGGAGGATCGTGACCCGTTGCGAGCGCGGCATACAGAGGTTCCAGGAAACGCAGGAGGACAGCATCGTACAACTGCCAGAGGCTGGCAATCACGTCGCGTGCCCCGCCCGCCAGCAAAGCCCAACTCAGACTCACGACCTCGTCGCCAGACAGAATCTCGCCTAAGGCACCTTCGCACGCAGCCAGGACCACCAGCGCCCCACCAAGATCCAGCGCGGCCAACTCGTCGGTCAACAGATCATCGTCGGCGAGTTTCAGGTGGGCCAGGATGCCCCGCCCTGACAAGAGATGGCCGTGGGTGGCGAGATGGATCAGGCCATACTGGCGCAGCGCTCCGGCGGCAGCCGCACTCCGCAGAGCCGCCCGACTCGCAGCGCCATGCTCCATGCGGGTGATCGGGCCGGGCCAATGGGCAGCTACCAGATCAAGCGAGGCCAGCGCATTGGGGAGCGCGGCAGCACGTGAGCCAAAGTCCTGAATGCCGATCAACAGCGCTGCGGCACCCGCTCGGGGTCGCCGTACGAGTTCACTCCAGGCACTCAGGCTTGGCACCAGTTGAATAATCGCCTGTTCGATCAGCCAGCGATCCGCCAGACGCAGCGCGGCCCAGGGCAAACTGTGCAACGCCCCGCCTGGTACAATCACCAGGCGCTGGTCGGGGGCCAAACGGGTGCGGACTGCGGATGGAATCAGGATCTCCCCCAGGGTCGCCAGATCGGCCCATGGGGTCGAATGCTGTCCCTGCTGAAAGGGCAGATCGAGATAGGTGAAGCGGCGGTAGCGGGGCAAGCAGGCCCGCTCAATCAAGTTACGCAACTTAGGGTGCGGGCCAACCGGATCAAACTGCAAGCTAGAAGGGGTCAGGGTCAGAACCAACAACTGGTCGGCGGCCTGCACATAGATCAGGGCCGTCCAGCCCATGCCAAAGCGTGCATTGAGTTCACGACGCCAGGTTGTTAGATCGGCGCGATCAGGAGGGATGTCGGCCTGATCTGCCAGACCAAGTGGCTGGCTACTCAAGGGCAGATCAGTGGCGGGATCGGCATGACGTCCGTGCAACAGAATCTCGATATAGGCATTGAGGGCCGCATCGAGGGTGCTTGGATCACCTCCATCAAGGGCCAGGGTTCGCAACTCGCTGCGACGACGTTCGTACTCTTCCTGCAGCGCAAGCGGGATCGGGATCGGTTCCCGGGCCAACTGTTGTTGCAGCGCTAAGGCCCGTTGTTGCTCGGCCAATTCGAGCAGGCCACGCGCATCGTGGCGGCTCGCGGCCAAGCGTAACGCCGCATCCATCAGCGCACGTACCTCGTGGAGCAAGGCACTCGCAGCGTGGGCGACCGCAAGGTGTTGGCGGAGTTGGGCCACGACCGAGCAGGCCATGCGATAGGCTGCCATTGCCGCATCTAGTTGGCCGGTTGCCTCGTAACAACGCGCCAAGCCATAGTGCGCCCGCCAGTGATAGGGCAGTGTAGCGGGCAGGTTGGCTTTGGCCTGCGTAAACAGTATGGTGGCCTGCTCATAGGCCCCGAGCGCCAGATAGGCCTCGCCCTGGCTCAGATGGGTACGGGCGACCCCAGCGGGATTCGGCTGAGCGGCAAAGATCTGTTCGGCGACCCCCACATGGCCCAGGATGATCGTGATGATCGTTGCACGGTCAGGCGGCTTGGCTTGTGAGGTCGAAGCAGCAATGGGGATGGGATCTTCCTCGGTAGACTGGGGCAAACTCGTGAGCAACGCCTCCCATACCCTCGCAGGCAAGGCCTCGCCGGGGGCAGCCAGGAACACCAGCAGCGTGTCGGCCAGGCTCATATGCAACTCAGCCTGATCAAGCCGCAGGGCAAGCTGTTTAGCGGTGGGCAGCAACGTGACCGCCAGGTTGATCGCATCAGCATAACGCCCCATCCGGGTCAACACCTCGGTCTGATTACGCTGCGTGATCAGGGTGCGTCCCGGCGCATCCATCGTGATATAACGCTGCTCGGCCCGTCGCCACCCAGCCAGCGCTAGTTCGTTCAGGCCACTTTCGTTAGCAACATTGCCAAGGTTCAGATCACAGTCTGCCACGTGAATGGGCATCTTGAGATCCTCGAAACGGGTTCTAGCCCGAAGTTGGGTGGTGATGGCATAATCAGTACGCCCAAGCCGTATCGCCGAAAAGCCGATCGCCTTATCGCAAAACGCGATCCACAGTTCAAGGTTGATCCGTTTAAATTCGGCGCGAGCCTGTTCATAACGCTGGAGGGCGAACTGAAAGCGCCCCTGGGCATGGGCCACGCGGGCCTGCTCGAACCAGGTTTTCGCTCGTTCAATCGGCGCACGGGCTTGCGCAAAACCAAGGTTTGCGCGCTCCAGCGATAGGCTCGCTTCGTGCAAGGCCCCAACCTGCAACTGCGCAATGCCCAGCGTGCGGGCGAGCAGGGCCTGGTTCATATGATCGGTTGTTGCGGCCAAGATCGGCTCAAGCGCCAGCGCTACATCAACCACCTCGTGCGAGCGGCCCAACTGGTTCAGGTGGCGCAGGCGGGTAACCTTAGCCTGCGCAGCAGCCTGATCGAGGCCGTGCGCTTCGAGTTGGGGTATCAACTCGAGCCAGGCAGCTTGTTGGGTTGTGGGTGCGCCGCGTAAAAAAGCCACCATCAGCATGCCATGCTCAGCTAACACGGCCCCAACCGGGTCATTGGTAGCCACAAAATGGCTATGGGCCGCTTGCAACGCTGCCAAGGCCGCCGCCAGATCCTGGGGGGCCAGCAGCGTCCAGCCGAGGGTCAGTTCGGCCCAGGCCTGGGCCGAACTGGCCGGGGGGGCAGCCGCCAACAACTGGCGGGCCAGACGCTCGGCGCGACGGGGACGCCGTTCACACCACGCGAGGATCCGTGCATAGGGCGAAGGAATGGGCATAACGTCCTGATCCATGGGCGGCATAATTTCCCACTTCCATCATACGGTGAGACCCGGTTTATGCCGTAAAAGCCATGAGCCGCCGGAGCAGCGGACGGGACAGCAGCCCTGTCGCATTTCCGCTACGGATGGCCCATCGACTGGTCGCCGCGCTCCCCTCACCACCGTCCAATTGTTCCTATGGAGTAGGCCCCAAACGAATCGGGTTGCCAGCCGCTAGATCAGCCAGCGCCGATTCGAGTTCACTCAAGGTAATTCCGCCTTCGTAACGAGCCTGAATAATGCCATTTGCATCTACCAGAAACGTCCATGGCTCAGTGACTAGCCGCCACTCGGCAATCGCGGGCACGCGTCGCTGGGCCAGAAACGACTCGCCAAAGGGGTATTCGTAGAACTCGACATGAATAAAGTTTACCTGATCCTGATACTGATCCTTCAACCGTTTCAGCACCATCTGGTTGGGGGCACACACCGCAGTCTGGCAATAGCCGGGGGTCGAAAAGGCGACCAGAAAGGGTTTATTTGCCGCGAGAGCGTCGGCAACAGTCAGTTGATACAGATCGGGGTCAGGGGTCGCATCCGAGGTAATCTGGCTCAGGTCGGGGTTGTCGCGCACGGTCAGGTTCTGGCTCGGGATGGCCGGGCTGCCAACCTGGGGCACCCGTGGTTCTGGCAACACATCCAGCCTGATCCGCGAGGTTGTCGTGGTTCCATCATCCTGGGGCAAACTGAGTTCGAGGCCCCAAGCGCCCGAGCGATCAAAATTGGCATACCCAACATACAACCCAAACGGCAACCCCTCGCCCCGATAGACCGCAACCCCTTCGGCAGCGGGCGCGGCATTGGCTCCATCAGCTAGATAGAAGAGCCGCATCGGGATGCGTAACTCCGGGTCGTTGAGCGGCGTTCCGGCCTGGAGCACGCCGAGGGCGATGCGATTAGGGCCGGGTGCCAACTCCGAAACGGCCAGCACGGGCACCAACGGACTTGCCGCAGCCGGGGGCGGGGCTTCCTGACCACAGGCGGCCAGCAAACCACTGGCAATGATCACCAAGCAAAGCAGCGTCAAGCGAGACATAAGGATAACTTTCTACGTGGATCAGCCCACCTATTCATCACGCAAGGCCAGAGCTGGACTGGTTCGGCTCATCTTAAAGGCCGGATAGATCCCAGCCAGGATCGCGGCAACCAAAGCGACGAGCAGGGCCTGGAGAAAAAGCGCCGGATCGAGACTGAGATCGAGCGTCCAACCAAACGAGCGGCGATTGATCACAAAGATCAGCACCAGGGCCAGCGCCAGCCCTAGCGGAGCCGCGAGCAGGCCCGCCGTCAAGCCCATCAGACTGGTTTGCCCGATCACCACTCCCCACAACTGGGCAGGGGTCAGGCCAGTGGCCCGCAGCATCGCCAGTTCGCGGGCCCGTTCGAGTTGCAGCGCCATCAGGGCACTCAGAATACCAATGAAGGCCACGATGGTCGCAAGCAGTTGCAGCACCGCCGTAATCGCAAAAGTCCGGTCGAAGATCGCCAGCGTCCCTTCACGCAAGGCCCGGTTCGAACCGATCACCAACTCACTCTGGCCCGCAAGTTCGGCTTGAAGTTGGGTTGCCAGGGCCTCGACATCAAGCCCCGGTGCCGCATAGAGGGCGAGTGACGAGATCGCGGGGTCGTCCCAGAGCGCCCGGTAGGCGGCATAATCCATGCGGATCACACCCCGATCCGAGGTGTAGTCATAGTAGACACCGGCAATGCGCAGATCACGCTGGCCGCGATCCGTGCGCAAGCGCAGCGTATCCCCGACCCCCAGCCCGGAGCGAAACGCCAGCGGCTCCGAAATAAAGATCTCGCCCCGATCCCAACCGGCCCAACTGGCGCTCCCGCCCCCTTCACTGAAGCGCAACGCACTACGGCCCCGACCCTCGGGGGCATCAACCGTCACTAGCGTGGTTGGCCCCAGCGGCGTCTCGATCACCACATTGCGGAAGCGGGTCATCGCCACAACCCCTTCGCTACGGGCCAGCGTTTCGATCAACGTGACCGGAATAGTGGTATCAATCCGATTGGCTGTATTGGTAGGGGACGAAACATACAGATCGGCAACCAGACTCTGTTCGAGCCAGGCGATCACGGTTTGGCGGAAACTTCCGACCATCAGGCCAACCCCAATCGTCACGCTGACCGCAATCATCAGGGCCGCGACCGCGACCGCCGTGCGTGAGAGGGCCGCTTCCACATCACGCGCAGCCATCCGGCCCAGTAGCCCGCCGAAACGTCCCAGGATCGGGCGCAGCAGACGCATCAGCGCCACGGTGAGCAACGGGGTAAGCAGGGCGGCCCCGAAGATGATCACAAAGAGCGCAGCGAAGGCGAGATAGATCCCGATCAGCGGGGCCTGCGTCTCGGCGGCCTGGGGTGGTGGCACCGGCAACGCGAGCAGCAACAGGCCCAAGAGCAGCAGCATCACGCCGACCAGAGCCAGCCGGGGCACCAACAAACGCACCCGCTCCTCGACACTCGAACGGCGCAACACCGTACGCGGCGGCGTCATGGTGGCCTCGATCGCGGGAACAGCCGCTGCAACCAGAGTTGCCAGCACCCCCAGCACAAAGCCCTTGAGCAAGACCAACGGATCGAGCATCAACTCACGCACCGTGACTACAAAATAGAGATCATTGATCGTCTGGGTGACCAGTTGCACCAGGCCACGCCCAAGCAGCACCCCAAGGCCCAGGCCCAGCAAGGCCCCCACCACACTGATCACAGCCGCCTCGGCCAGCACCAGACCTGCGATCTGGCGGCGCGTTACCCCGACGCAACGCAAAGTTCCCAGCAAGGTACGGCGCTGCACCACACTGAAGGTGACCGTATTGTAGATCAGGAACATGCCCACAATCAGGGCGAGCAGACTCAGGGCGGTCAGATTGAGTTCGAAGGCCCTGGTCATCTGTTCGAGCGCATTGCTCCGCGCCGCCGCCCGCGTCAACTCGGCTTCGGGTGGCAACAGGGCCTGAAGCGCGGGCACCTGTTCAGGGGTCAGGATTAGATCGATCCGGCTCAGTCGCCCGACCTGACCAAGCAGTTCTTGGGCCGTTGCCAGATCAGTGATCAGCAAACCAGCCACCGCCTGGCGGCTCAGATCATCAGCCGGACGCAGCAAGCCCACCAGTTGCACCGTCTGGCGCAGCGGCCCAATCCGCAATTCCAGCGCATCGCCCACCGCAAGCCCGGCCCGTTGAGCCGTCGTTTCGGCCATCAGTGCGGTGGCAGGCTGGCCGAGCAGCGCGGCCAGATCCGGCGGGCCAGCCTGATCCGGGGCCAGATAGCTGCGAAACGGAGCTTCGGCAAACGGATCAACCCCCAACAGTTGGAAGGTCTGATCTGCCAGCAGCGGCGCCTGCACATAGCCCTCAACCACCGGTGCGACCGCCCGGACCCCATGATCGAGCCGCAACTGGCGATACAGATCCTCGGGCAGGCCCGTTGGGCCACCCAGGATCTGGTGAGTCGCCCGCCCAGTGACACTCTCGGTACTCAGTTGGAAGGCCCGACTGGCACTCGCATTGGCAAGATCAATCGCTACGACCACGGCCACCCCAAGGGCAACCCCCAGGATACACAGCCCAACCTGCCAGGGATGACGCAACAGATAGCGGAACGAGGTTCGTAACAAGAGTGATGACATTGTGAAGGAAACTCAGCAATACAAGACGCAACACCACACTACAGGATACCACAAGGCAAACCGGGGATGGCGCAGGAGGTGAATTTTTGGTAATATACCTCATCAATGTAAAGCTCGCGGGTGGTGATACGCACAATTACCGCACAATACCGTTATAATCCAGTAGTTGCAGCCTTCCACCCGACTCTGCTTACATGCTGCGGTGCGCCTGGTCGGCCTCGGTCGAATTCTTGCGCTGTGAATGAGAAGACAAGGAGTTGAGTCGATGCATATCTTGGTGGCTGATGACGATATTCCGAGCGTGAAACTAACCTCGTTTGTGCTTGAAGAGGCCGGTTATCGCGTAGCCAAAGCCTATGATGCGCAGAGCATCTTGCAGGCAGTTGAGCAGCACAATCCCGATTTGATTTTGCTTGATGTGATGATGCCCAAATCAAGTGGTTTTGATATTTGCCGTCAGATCCGCCGTAATTCGGATGTGCCGATTATCTTTCTTTCTGGACGTTCGCAGCTACAGGATCGGGTCATGGGGTTGCAAATTGGCGGTGATGACTATCTCGTCAAACCCTACGAGCCATCAGAACTCTTGGCCCGGGTCGAAGCGGTATTGCGGCGGCGGAACAGCGACATGCTCAATCCATCGTCACGGCTAAGCCAGGGCGACCTGACACTCGATCCAGTTGAGCATAAAGTCCTCTTTAATGATGGGCGCACGGTTGAACTGACCCCACTGGAGTTTCGGCTGCTTTACTATCTGATGAAAAACTCGGGCCGGATCCTGAATATCAGTCAGATCCTGAGCAAAGTGTGGGGCTACGACTACGAAGGCGAGAGCAATCTTGTGGCGGTGTATATTCGGCGGCTACGCACCAAAGTCGAAAAAGACCCCGAGCATCCTCGGCATGTGATTACAGTACGGAATCTTGGGTATAAATTCGAACCGTAAGCGAAGGTTATGTGCTCCTTCTGCACAACTTGAATGGGCCATACCCATTGTTGCCACCCCCTGACAGGTTGCTTCCGTTCGTCACTACCACGTGCGCAGAGGGAGTTATAGGAACGTCGCAGAGATAAGGCGACCAATGGCGGCGACTGATAGTCTGTTTGTACGCGCTGAGCCATTATTGCGCTCGAGCGTTCGACATAACCTGCGTGCAGCGTTGCCGCTTCCTGTCTTGATCCTGGCCTGGTGGTTCGTCCGTTTGCCACTTGATGGCCCGGCGACCCTGGGCTTGGTGATCTATGCGTTGGTCAACCTGGCCCTGATCTTTCCGATCCGGCGGGCCTGGCTGATGGCCGGGAGCCAGTCGTATGTGGGTTTCCTGATGGCGTCGGTGGTCAGTGATGCCCTGCTGGCGATCTATCTGTTAAGTGCGGCTGGGCCACTAACCTTAGGCATCTTTCCGATCTATCTGGTGATGGTGCTGAAAGCGCTGTGCTATCGCCGAATTGCGCTCTGGACGATGCTAGTACCAGCGCTGCTGGGGCCACTCGATCTGGCGCTGCTGTATTATCGGGAACGTAGTACCGCTTTTAGTGCCAACGAAACGTTAGCCTTCTGGGGCCTGGTCAGTGGCAGTGTGCTGTTTGTCGTGCTGCTGTTGGCCCTCGCTGAATATCGGCTGTTTCAACTGCGGGGCCTGAGTTGGCGGCTCGAAGCGGCCCGGCTTGAACATGCCGAACGGGTTACCGAACTCGAAAGTGTCAACCAGGATTTGCGGGTGCGCATTCGGCGGCAGCAGGCGCTCGACGAAAGTCTACGAGCGATTACGAGTTCGCTCAGCCTTGATGATGTGCTCGGCCAGATTCTCGATAGTCTGGTCCAGATGTTAGGCTCACCCCAGATCCGGGCGGCAGCGCTCACATTGATCGATCATGGTCAGTTCCATCATCGAACGCTGGGTGGTGATGCGCAGTTGCAGCACCAGACGAGTTGGGCCGAAGCACTGGCCCAACAGGTGGTGACAACCCGGGTGCCGTTGATCGTGAGCGATACCCTGCACGAGGCGGCCTGGCACCATTTACACCCAACCGGCATCGCCGCCGCCTTGAGTGTGCCCCTGATTGACCCCCACGACCAGGTGCTAGGTGCCCTGACCGTCGTAAGTACCCAGCGCTATCTGTTTACGGCCACCGAAGTACGCCATCTGACCTCGTTTAGTATTCAGGCCTCGGTTGCGATCTATAATGCCCGTCTGCATAGCGAACTGGCCCGCCAACGCCAGACCCTGGCCGCTGTCTTGCGGGATATTGGTGATGGCCTGCTGGTGGTTGATGGGAATGGCGAACTGATCCTTGGTAATCCCGTCGCCTACCAGGCGCTCCAGCATAGCGATAGTCAGGGTGGAACGCTGCGCGAAACCCTTGATCGGCTCAACCGCGAAGTCCGTAGTGCGCCGACCCAGTTGCTGACGATCGAACTGACGGTCGGTAACGACGATCAGGAACGCCACTATCTGATCTATGCCTCGGTCGTGCGGGTCGAAGGTGAACCCGAGGAGTTGACCCCGGTGGCGTTTGCACTCCACGATGTGACCGAACAGAAACTGCAAGAAAAACAGCGGGTTGAGTTTATCTCGATGGTTTCGCACGAACTCCGCAATCCGCTGAATACGCTGAATGGCTTCCTGAAAGTGGTGCTGCAAGGCAAGGCCGGTGCGCTCAATGATTTGCAGCAAGAGTTTCTGGGTCTTGCGAATGAGCAGGCCGATGCCCTCAAGGGACGGATTACCGAACTGTTGGAGTTTAATCGGCTTGAAGCAGGCCGCCTACGCTTGCAACCTCAATGGTCCAATTTGACTGACCTGTTGCTGACCACAGGCGCACGGTTTCAGGTGCAGGCCAGCGATTTTGGCCTGACTCTGCATACGGATGTGCCCGAACGGTTGCCCGATCTGTTGATGGATGCTGAACGCGTAGGCCAAGTGATCACAAATTTGATCGAAAATGCCATGAAAGCTACTCCGGCAGGGGGAATGATCACCCTTTCAGCCGAACTTGATGAGAATGAGGTTCGTGTCCATGTGCGTGATACTGGGATTGGCATCCCAGCCGATCAACGCGCGAAGATCTTTGATCGGTTTTATCGTTTAGAACACAAAGCCTCGAAACATGGTGCCCACCTTGGCCTAGGGCTCTCGATTTGTCAACAGATTGTTGAAGGACATAATGGCCAGATCTGGGTCGAAAGCGAAGAAGGTCAGGGGAGTTGTTTTACCTTTTCGCTGCCCCTGGTGCAGAAAGCCCAGACCTTAAGCGAAGCCATGGCCCAAGATTGAGCGCATAACTCGCACGCTAGATGACGCAATTCATCTTGTTTCGTACAAGCATTCATCAGCGATTTATGCTGACAAGCCATAGATCATGGTATAGTAGCCGTCAAGATGACGGACGTACTGATCAGCAGAAGCCAAAAGGGATGTCTCTGTGAATATTGCGTTGATCGCACTTCCCAACCAAGCAAAACTGATCTATCCCCCTCTGAGCCTTGCCTACCTAGCCACGCTGCTCGAACAGCGGCGGCATATTGTGCGGATCTATGATCTAGCTCTGGATCCAGAGCAAGGGCTGGCCTCTATTCTGAGTGCCCTGCGCTCGTTCCGACCACAACTGGTGGTTGTGGTCAGCGAACCAGGTGAACCCGGCGAACCAACAGTTGAGGTGTTACGGGGCGAGGCCGAGCGCCATACGCACCTGCTCGAAGTGCAGATGCTGCGGAATGGGCTTGATGTATTGCAGGCTACCACCCGTATGCTGGCCTGGCTGGATCAGCAGCGGGGCGTCGAGCCGACCCCGCCACCCCATAACCTTGACCAACTGCCCTTGCCCGCCCGCCATCTGTTGCCGCTTGAACGCTATCATCTGCGCGCTCCCGGTGGTGAACTCCAAACGACCCTGTTGATGGGGGCGATTCGCCCGGATGGTCATTTTGCCTTGCGTTCACCCGAGCGCCTGGTTGCCGAAGTGCGCAGTATTTCGCACGAATTCGGCCTGCGCCACTACCTCTTAAGCGACGTGCCGATTACGCTCGTGCGACCATGGTTAGATGAACTGCTTGATACCCTGAGCAAGGCCCAACTAGGGATTGGGTGGGAAGCCAATACCCAACCCGAACAACTAGATGCCAATCTGCTGGCCCGTTTTGCGGCGGCCAACTGCGAATGCCTGACCTTCCAGCTTGACGCGATCAGTCTGTTCGAATCCAGTGCCACCCGCGAGGCGCTGCGTCAAGCCGTAACCCATGCCCGTCAGCACGGGATTTTTATTCGGGCCAATCTGAAACTCGAACCGCCCTACGAGTCGATCCCGCAATTGGTTGACGTTGCAGCCACCTTCGGGCTTGATGATGTCCACTTTGATGTGGCCCAGGCTGATGCGGCCAGCGTGGGGGCTGATGAGGCCAAGCTGCGCGAAATGGCACGCCAGATGTATGATCAGGGCCGTGATCGCCAGCGCTTCATCAAGCGTTTTGGCCCAACCCTGGGCGGGTTGCTCTGGCGGTTGCGTGGCCCGCGGGGCCAGAGCCAGTTTGACGATGAGGGCTTGCCCGCGTAGGGGCGACCGACCGGTCGCCCCTACGCTCTGGTCGTCAACGCAAAAAACGCACGACCCGCGCATAGATCTGTTCGCGGTGCGGCCCAAGCACCAATAGCTGGTGGCCGGTCTCTTCCCACCAGACGAGGTCACGGCGGGCGCTGCCCAGGGCTGCCGCAATCCGCCAGGGGCTGTCGGGTGGGGCGACATCGTCGTTGCGGCCCTGCATAATCAGGGTTGGAGCCTGCACGCGGGGCAGGGTCGCTTTGGTTGCGGCTAAGGCCAGCCGGAGTTCGTCTACCGCATGGAGCGAAATGCGGGCTTCACGGCGGACGCGGGCCTGTACTTCCGGGTCATCAAGATCAATCTCGGGGGCATACCGGGCCACCTGAGTCCGCACAGCAGGATCTTTGAAGTCGGCCCGCTCAAGGGGATAGAACCAGGGTGTGGTATGGCGCACAACTGCCAACAAGTTGAGCCGCCAATCGCCCTGGAGCCGGGCGGGAGTAGCCAACATCGCCAGGTGATGTACTGGTCGCCGCGCTGCAAGCATGGCGGCCAGGGCACCCCCAAGCGAAAAGCCAACCGCACTGACCGTCGCACAACGTTGGCGCAGATCGTCGAAGGCCCCCTCGACTGCAGCGAGCCAGTCCCGCCAATGGGCACTCGCCAGGGCTTCGGGTGGGCCGCCATGGCCAGGGAGGCGCACGCCCAGCACCGTATGGCCCTGGGCCGCAAGCGCCTGCCCCAGGCCATGCATTTCACTGGGATCGCCCGAAAAACCGTGAATCAACAGGCAACCATGGGTGCCACCTGAAAAGAAGAAAGGCTCGGTCATGGGCTTGCCCACTAGACCGTAATCAGATGGCGGAATTCATCAAGATTGCGCGTTTTAATGCCCTGGACAGCGGTCAGCGCTTCGATGCTCGCAAAGGGACCATGCTGTTCGCGGTAGGCAATGATACGCCGCGCTAACGATGCACCAATGCCGGGTAGGGCGATCAGAGTCGCTTCGTCGGCGGTATTCACATTGGTCAGCACCGGCTCCTCGGTCGCAACCGGCTCCTCGGCCGCGACCGGCTCCTCGGCGGCGACCGGCTCCTCGGCGGCGATCGGCTCCTCGGCCGCGATCGGCTCCTCGGCGGCAACCGGCTCGGCGGCAACCGGCTCGGCGGCGACCGGCTCGGCGGCGACCGGCTCGGCGGCGACCGGCTCGGCGGCGACCGGCTCGGCGGCGACCGGCTCGGCGGCGACCGGCTCGGCGGCGACCGGCTCGGCGGCGACCGGCTCGGCGGCAGACTTATTAGGATTCATCGCAGGAGGCGCACCCCGATGCACGCGGGTAACGATGCGGCGGGGCGTGGGGGCAGGGGCAGCGGCGGGTTTAGGAGTGGCAGGCGCAGGAGTCGGCGGCGTAAAACTTGGGGCGGACGGCGTGGGTGTTGCATAGGTCGGCGGGCTAAGCACGTGATCAGACTGCCGAAACCAGCGCCATGCCATGTACCCAGCACCAACCAGGGCACCGAGCCAGAAGAGCCTGCGTAGCATAAGGATGCTCCTACAAAACAAGAAAACGTTTTAGGTCAACTCACGACAGGGGTAATGAGTGAGCGCAACAGGGCCAGGTTTTCACGATCCTCTGCCATATCATCGCCTTTAGGGGTTTCGATAATTTTAGGAGTGTTGGCAAAGCGGGGATCATTCACGAGCAAGCGAAACGCCTCCAGGCCAATTGCACCCTGCCCAATATGGGCGTGGCGATCAACCCGACTGCCCAGTCCCTTCTGGGAATCGTTGAGGTGGAAGCAGCGTACCTTCGCGAGACCCACCAGGCGGTCGAGTTCGGCAAACGTAGCGGCATAGGTCTCGGCGGTGCGAAGATCGTAGCCCGCCGCAAAGATATGGCAGGTGTCCACACAGATCCCAAGCCGTTCGGGATAGGGCACGAGTTCAAACAGGCGAGCGAGGTGCTCGAAGCGGCAGCCCAGGGCCGTACCCTGGCCGGCGGTCGTTTCGAGCAGCACGACCGTATCGCCGCCGACACCTTCGGCAAAGAGCCGATTGAGGGCAGCGGCCTCACGCACAAGGCCGACTTCTTCGCCGCTGCCGGTATGCGCCCCCGGATGGGTAACAATAAACGGAATATCCAGGGTCTGGCAGCGTTCGAGTTCGTGGGCAAAGGCAGCAATTGATTTTTCCCACAACTCATCAGTGGGGGCAGCGAGGTTGATCAGGTAGGAGTCGTGAACCACAACCGGGCCAATCCCGGTGCGGGCCTGTTCGGCCTTAAAGGCAGCAACTTCAGCGTCGAGCAAGGGCTTTGCGGCCCACTGGCGCTCGCTTTTGCTAAAGATCTGCATGGCTTCGCAGCCAACCTGTTCACCACGGGCAAAGGCCTTCGAGACCCCACCCGAAATTGACATATGAGCACCAAAGGGCATAGGGGTATTGGTTTCGCTCTGTTCAGCATAGACGCGGCAAACAATACCCCATTATACCCAATATTGGCCCCAGCCGTGTAGCCTCAGGCGTATCTTTAGGCTAGATCATGCGGTACAAAGAGTATGAAAACCTATTTCAGCACCCTGCTCGATCACCTCCTGAGCCTGATCTACCCAGAGCGTTGCGCCGCCTGTGGGGGCAAGGGCAGTTTGTTTTGCCTAGCCTGTCAGGGGCGGTTGCGACCCTATCCGCCCGAGCCGCCGCCCGCCGATCTGGATGCGGTAATGGTTGCCTGGCTCTATAACGATGAGTTGCGGCGGGCGATCCACGCCCTGAAGTACTATCGCCGTCGCCGCGTGGCGCTTGCCCTCGCCGATGCGCTGGCCGCCACTATGCCGGCCCCGCCCGCCGACGCTCTGATCCCGGTGCCTTTGCATGATGCCCGTTTGGCCGAGCGGGGCTTTAATCAAGCCGAAGTGCTGGCGCGTCAGTTGGGGCACTGCTGGGGCTTGCCGGTCTGCCACGAAGGCTTGTGCCGCGAACGTGATACCGGCCATCAGGCCCACCTGGGACGACAGGCCCGCGAGGGCAATGTTGCCGGAGCTTTTCTATGGCGCGGGCCGGGCCATCCGCCCCGTCGTCCGCTGCTGGTGGACGATGTTCTCACGACTGGGGCAACCCTGTCAGCCTGTGCCGAAGCATTACGCGGTGCAGGATCACTCGAAGTGCGGGCGGTGGCGCTGGCGCGTTCGCTGGCACCGGGCCGCTCAACGCGCCCACATGCCTGATGGCGACACGATATCGGTAGGTGGGTCGCCCCTACCGATCCGGCACGGGGGCGATGGCACAGGGGCGAACGGGGCGCTGCCTTCCTACGAAGGTGAAAAATCTCCCCTAACGGGTTGCAAACGGGCTGTGCTACAATAAATTAAAGATAGCTCTCCCGATTTATAACGAGGAACGCCAATGCGTGAGCCGCAAAAGCCGATTCAGGCCGCCCAGGAGCGCTGGGAGCAGCAGACTCTCTGGCCGACCCTGGCGCGTACTCCCGAGCGTGATGTTCGCTTTATGACCACCAGTAGCACCCCGATTGAGCGGCTTTATACGCCGGTTGATCTGGCCGAGACCGATTATCTGCGGGATATTGCCCACCCCGGCGAATATCCCTATACGCGGGGTGTGCATCCGACCGGCTACCGGGGCAAGGTCTGGACGATGCGCATGTTCGCGGGTTTCGGTACTGCCGAAGAGACCAACGAGCGCTTTAAGTATCTGCTGAGCCAGGGTCAAACCGGGCTTTCGATTGCCTTCGATATGCCCACGCTCTACGGGCGCGATACCGATCACCCGTTGGTCGAGGGCGAGTTTGGCAAGTGTGGTGTGGCGATCTCGTCGCTGGCCGACATGGAAGTCTTGCTCGACGGATTGCCACTTGACCAGGTCTCGACCTCGATGACGATCAACTCGCCTGCCGCGATGATCTGGGCCATGTACCTGGTGGTGGCCGAAAAGCGTGGCATTCCCTGGAACAAACTGCGGGGCACGACCCAGAACGATATCCTGAAAGAGTATATTGCCCAGAACGAGTATATCTTCCCACCCGAGCCGAGTATGCGTCTGGTGGTGGATACGATCGAGTTTGGCAGCCAGCACGTGCCGCAGTGGAACCCGGTCAGTGTCAGTGGTTACCATATCCGCGAGGCTGGCTCGACCGCTGCGCAAGAGTTGGCCTTTACCCTGGCTGATGGGCGAGCCTACGTCGAGGCGTGTATCGCTCGGGGCCTGAATGTGGACGACTTCGCGCCGCGGATTTCGTTCTTCTTCAACGCCCACAACGACTTCTTCGAGGAGATCGCCAAGTACCGCGCTGCGCGCCGGATCTGGGCCCGCCTGATGCGCGAGACCTACGGCGCCAAGCAGGAGCGCTCGTGGTGGCTGCGTTTCCACACCCAGACCGCTGGCTGCTCGCTGACGGCCCAACAGCCCGAAGTCAATATTGTGCGCACGGCGATTCAGGCCTTAGCCGCCGTTTTGGGTGGCACCCAGAGCCTGCACACCAATTCGATGGACGAGGCCCTGGCCCTGCCGAGCGAGAAGGCGGTTACGATTGCGCTGCGCACCCAGCAGGTGATTGCGGCCGAAAGTGGCGTCACCAATACGGTTGATCCGCTTGGTGGCAGCTATTTTGTCGAGGCCCTGACCAATCAGATGGAACAAGAGGCCAACGCCTACTTCAAGGCGATCTATGACCAGGGTGGCGTGATCCCGGCAATTCGCAATGGCTACTTCCAGCGCGAGATCGCCGACGCGGCCTATCGTTATCAGCAAGAGCTTGACGGCGGCGAGCGCGAAATGGTTGGGGTCAACGCCTATACCGTCAAGGCCCCGCTCGAGATACCGCTCCTGGCGATGGATCCCGAGGGCGAGCGCAAACACCTGGAGCGCCTGAATCGGGTACGCCGCGAGCGCGACAATGCACTGGTTGTACAGCGGCTGGCCGAACTGCGCGCCGCCGCCGAGGGCGAGCAGAATACGATGCCGGCCATCCTGAACTGTGTGCGGGCCTACTGCACAGTCGGCGAAATGTGCGACGTGCTGCGCGAAAGCTTCGGGGTTTACCAGGAGACCTCGACGATTGTATAGGGCCTATGGCTTCTCGCGTTGACGTTCGTCGGGGGCGGTGCGGCGCGGTGCGGCAGTGTCGCGCCGCGTTCGGCAACGCGGGCAACGGGTTGGCTCGTTAAGGAACCCCTTATCGGCGTAGAACTCTTGCTCGCCCGCAGTGAAGATAAACGGCTCACCACAGTTGCGGCAGATCAGTTCCATGTCTTTGTAAAATGGTCCGGGCATTGGGGTAATCCTACATCGGGTCACAGCGCCTAGGCGCTGTGACCCGATGCATCATGGCAGATGACGTTTTCCTGAGCCTTTATTGTAGCACGCCAGCCGGTTCGGGGTGGTGCAAGTAGACATCCGGCATGGCACGATCTGCTCTACCCGCTCCAGAATGGCGGGCATGAACCCCTACCTGTCGTCACCATCGATCCTATGGCGCGATGCGCGACGGGATCGCCGGGCGTGGCACGCGACCCCGGGGCGGATCACCCGCTCCCGGGACTGGATCACGCGATCCCGGGGCGGGTGACGAATCGCTGCCCCAAACCCACAAACAACCAGAAGGCAAACGCCAGATCGGGCCAGAAGTAGAACTGATCGACTAAGCCGTGGGCCAAACTAGCACTGGTTGCCGCAAGCACTCCGGCCAGCAGGGCGGGCCATGGGTCGCTGCCGCGCAACCCGTCGCCCCCGGCACGCACGCCCCGCCAGGCCGCCCGGTACAGGCCCACCAGCAGCCACCCGAAGGCCAATAGCCCCAATGGCCCGAGCCGCAGCGCCGTATCGAGCAACAGGTTGTGCGGGTGGGCCGTATTGATCTCGTTGGTGTTGACCAGTTCCGGGGCGATATAGTTGGGATAGAGCCGCCCGAATTGGTCAAGACCGATCCCCAGGGGGTGATCACGCAGCATTGCCAAAGCCGAAGCCCAGGTCTGCACCCGAATCCCGCCGCTGGCCCCAAACGGATTGAGCCGCTCGATCCCTAGGGCCAGCGCGAGGCCCAGGGCCACGACCAGTCCCCCCGTAAGCAGGCCGCCCACCCACCAGATTCGCCGGTTACGCCAGGTGGCTCGCGGCAAGAGCACCAGCGCCAGCACGCCCGCCGCGACCACAGCCCCCAGATAGGCCCCCCGCGAAAACGAGGCCAGCAGGCCCGCCAGACCCAAGGCCATCACAAGCAGATAGGGCCAGGCCCGCCGTAGCCCCTGATCACGGGTTGGCGCAGACCAGAAGGCCCCATGGGCCAGGGCGGCCGCAAGCGGCCAATAGCGGCCCATCGCCAAACCCAGGTTGTTCGGATGCCCGTACAGGCTCGTCACCCGGCGCACGCCCTCGACCAGAAAACTATCGTCACTGAAACCGGCTTTGGTGCCGAACAACGGGGCCAGGTTCAGCCCGAAGAACTGGAGCAGACCGATCAGGCCGGCGATGGCCCCGCCGATCAGCCAGTAACGCACCAGCACCAGCCAATAATCACCCCAGCCACGACGCTGCCACCAGGCCGCCGCCAGTGCCGCCGCCCCCACAAACAGCAGCGGCTCGATCACCAGCCAGCGCAGTTCGCGTAACGCTGGGCCACGCGCCTCGGCGATGATGACGCCCCAAAGCGCGGCAATGATCAAGAGCGCAGTTGGCAGCAGTGGTACGGGGAAACCTGGGGTTTCCCCGTACCACTTTTTGGTTTGTGGGGAACCCGTAGTTCCCCAAGCCCCTCCTGCACCAGGGGCCAGCCGCTGCACCCACCACTCCCGCCACAGGGTTGGCAACCCAGCCAAGAGCGTCGTCAGCAGCAGGATTTCGTGGAGGGGCAGGTAGATGCCAGTATCACGAATCCCAAAGCGGGCATCGAACAGTCCTTTGGGAATAAAATAGAGTGGCAGGGTCAGCGGGATGGTCAGCAGGGCCAGGTCGGGGCGGCGCAGCGCCAGCGCAGCAAAAAGCGCCAGTCCCGCCAACGTGATCGGCAGTTGCGCCGAGCCACGGTAGGCGATAGCAATGCCCAGCAGCAGCCCGAGCATGGTCAGCGCGTCAGGCTGGATCAGGCGGGCGGCCAGACCGCCACGCCCGCTCGTGTGCCCCTGGATCGTCTGCACACGTCGGATGGCGCGATCAAACTGCTGAAACAACAAGGGCATGGTCAGCGCCCCCAAGGCGGCCAGTCCAGTTAGCAAGACCAAGCCTGCATAGTCCCAAAACCAAGCCCAGGGTTGCGCCCGCTCCACCAGGAGTAAGTCAGGCGGCAGGTTGCCCTGGAACTCAAGCGTATGGATGCCATCGGGCAAAACGGGGGTCATCCAGACCCGTTGGCTAAATGCCACTTCACGCCTGAGTCCATCGGGGTTGCCATTCAGGGTGCCCGTGACCGGGCCAGCCTCGGCATCAAGCCCGCCCAGCAGGGTCAGGCGGGTGCCACTAAAGCGTACCCGCCAGCCCTCGGCCATTGGTTCAATTGCGGCATGGCCCCAGGCGTGGGCACCAACGCCCAGCACAGCGGGCTGGGTCGCAAAATCACGTAGCGCTTCGTAGGCGGGCAAAATCTGCCAATCGCGGGTCACAAGCGCAAAATAGGGCGTCGGATCGTCGGGATTTGGTTCGGCATAGCCCCCGTAGCGCAGCATCCAGACGCTCATCACCCCCATCCAGGGCCACTGCTCGCGGGCACGCACCATTTGGCCGACCAGATATGCGCCTTTGGTCTCCTCGCTTACTGGCTGGCCCCAGGTCAAACGCCGTTCGGGCGGAATCGTCTCAGGGGCACTGTTCCAGCCAAACTCGGTGACCCAGATCGGGGTTGCGTGGTCGCCGTTGGCTTCCATCACTTCACGCAACAAGACCACCCGACTCACATCGTTGCGGGTATCAACCGGGCGGCGCCAACTCCAGTTGCCGCGCCCGCGCAAAAAGACATAGCGCTGCTCATCGGGGGGTTGGCCCAAGCCATAGGCCTGAGCGGCCATTACATCAAAATAGGCCGCCCCCCCAGCCCGATAGACCCGATCCAGGTATTCGAGTTCGGTCATGGGAGCACTGGAGTCGAGGCCGTCGGTGGGGGCCAGGCCCGGAAACAGAATAACCGCGTCAGGGTTGGCTGCGCGGGCGGCGGTCGCCCCAACCCGCAACAGTTCCACAAACTGCTCGGGCACGGGATCTTGCCAGCCCCACTCGTTCTTCAGATTGGGTTCATTCCAGATCTGGAAATGGCGCACGGTGGGACTACCCGGAGCATCGTTTAGGCCATCGCCGTCGTAGCGTTCGACCACAGTGCGCACAAAATTGGCATAATCGGCCAGATCATCGGGTGGGCCGGTCGAATTGCCATCGCGTTCCAACCCGGCCTGAAACTCGGGCGTCGCATTGGCCTGTTCACGGGCCCATGCCGGGGGGCGTTCCAGCCGCCAGATCAGTTCGATCCCGGCCGCATTGGCCTCGGCCACCAGGCGATCATACTTGGCCCAGGCCGAAACCGCGCCGATGGCCTCAAGATTGCGGCGATCCTCGAAGTCACCACGGGCATGAATTTCGAGATCGTCCCAGGGGACTTGCATACGCCCGTAACGGGCACCCATGGCGGCGGCCAACTCGAACGAACGGCGCACGGCGGCCGGATCGGGTTCGAGGTGCAGATTAAAGAAGTTGACGGCCAGCATTGGCCCACCGGCACTGGTTGGGGTTGGCGCGGGGTGGAAGGTGACACCCCGATTGGTGGCATTATCGAACCAGACCAGCCCGGCGAAGGCCAGCACTAGAATTGCGCCAAGGGCGAGCAGGGCGATCAAACGGAAGCGGGGGGTCAGCATAGCGCGACGAGTATAGCAGGGGGTGGGCCTACGGTCAACGTTGGGCGATGCGGAGGGTGCGGCATAACGTTGATACCGCCCACGTGGTTGCCGCGGGCGACCACGCGAGTCACCCCTACGATCCGCACCGTCTCCGCCATCCATGCGCCAGCGGTATCGAACATACGTCACACCCCGATGCAGATCCTAGGGCGATTGCATCTTCCTGCCGTGGGCGTGAACGACTCGGCTATGGCAAGCGAAGGCCACCTGCGTGGCTTGCTGAGTCCGCGCAGGTGGGCGTTGCACAACCTACCTCCAACTTGCACCCTACCCCAGCCTTATGGCACAATTGTTTGCGCATGACACACCACGGGCAAACGATCAGACTCACGGCGACCCCAGCCGATCCACCAGATTGCGGGGTGCGCCCTGGCATGTGTCTGGGTGGGCGTTTTGTGGTTGCGCAGCCGCTTGGGTATGGCGGCCAGGCTGTGGTGTTTGCCGCCACTGATCGGCGCAGCGCCAATGCGCCGGTCGCGCTCAAGGTTGCACGGCGCGATCTTGAGCCGCTGGCCCGCAATGAGGCCGAAGCAAGTCTGCGCTGGGAAGCCAGTTTGCTGCGCCGCTTGCGCCACCCAGCGCTACCTCGGCTTTATCATAGCGAGGCGAGTAGTCGTAGTACCTGGCTGGCCCGTGAACTCATCCCAGGCCAGCAACTCAATGATGTGGCTACGGTGCAACGGGGCAAACAAGGGCAGATCATTGGCTGGTTGCTCCAGATCTGTGATGTGCTGAGCTATCTGCATAGCCGCGAGGTGCCCGTAGTGGTGGGCGATCTTAAGCCACGCAACCTGATCGTGCGCCAAACCGACGCCCAATTGCTGCTGATCGATCTTGGGGCTGCGTTGACGATGACCCGTCGCCCGCCCCGCCTCCCGCGTCCGCGTCACGGTACCCCTGGCTACGCGCCGCCCGAACAGTTGGCTGGCCGCGAGTACGACGAACGCGCCGATATTTTCGCGCTGGGGGTGCTGGGCTACGAACGCTGTACCGGGCTTGATCCAACCCTGGCTCCGCTCCAATTTGATCTCGGGTTGCTTGATCGGGTCGCGCCTGCACTTGCGCCGCTGTTACGCACCGCCCTGGCCCCCGATCCAGAGCAGCGCTGGCCTACGGCGGCCGTCTTCCGGGATCAGTTGTTGCGGGTACGGGATCAGCGGAACGGGCCAGCGCCAGGGGTTCCGTTACGCCTACACAATGGGGTTGCCCTAAACAATGAGCGTGATTTCGATGCGGCGGTGCGCTATCATCCCCAAGCACTGGTTGCGACCTGGCTAGACGGCACGCTTGAAGCCTGGTTGGTGCAACACCCCGAGGTCGAGCTCGGTCAGTTGCGGTACCGGCTGCGCCGCGCTCGCAAGACCGCCCCGCCCAAACAGGCTCCGCTGACGACATTGCTGGCGGCGCGTGCCCCCAACGATGGCAGTCCCCACCTTGTCGTGCAACCAACCCGGCTCTGGTTTGGTGCGATCCCGCTGCAACGCTGGCGGATCTGGTCGGCCCCATTGCAGCTGCGCCTGCACAATCCAACGCCTCACCCCTTGCAGTGGGAACTCACGGGCACCGAGCAACGGCAGGCGAAGGTTCGGGTGCTGGTGCATGGCAAACTGCATAAACAGCTAACTGGCCTGATCGCCCCTGGTGAACAGCGTGAACTGAGCCTGGTTGCAATGGGCAAGGCTGGCCCTCATGCTGGCACCCTCCAGCTACGATGTGGCAACCACGCCTGGATGATCCCCTGGGAGGCCCAAGGCGTCGCCGGTGTGCCGGTGGGCGGGCAGCATGTAGCCCGCCTGCACGACCTGGATCTGAGTGATCCAAAACTGCTGCCTGCCCTTGATGCTTTGTTGCTCAATGGCGTGCTGGTACGCTGGCTCAAGCTGAGTGGCCAGCCCAAACTGGCGGCCCAGGTTGCCGCCGAACTGCCGAACTGCCGCGACCAGTTGGCCCGCCAGTTGTTGCTCGGGCACATCCTGAGCCACCTTGATCCGATGCGGTTTCCTCATATACGCTTGCGTGGCCTAGCAACAGCGGGCCAACATCCCTTGCTGGCAGGGGAAGCAAGTTATACCCTCATCGAAGTCGACAACCTGGGAACCCAACCATGCACGCTGCACTGGCGCAGCACAACGCCCTGGGCTACGGTGGCAAGCGCCCCCCAGATCGTTAGTCCTGGGGCCAGTAGCCATATCGCCATTAGGATGCATCCGCCCCGTACCCTTCGTGGCCCGCAGCCGGTGAGTTTATGGCTTGAGGCCGGGGCGCTCAGGTTAGCGGTGGTCTTAGCAATGCGGGTTGAGCCACCAGGACTGTTGCGACGGGTGCTGCAATTTTTGCAAGGGTAAGCCAAGCCGACCCTAATGCGACGAAGGCGAGCGAGCCAATGACGGAGTCACCTGAGGCGGGCGGGATCCAATGGCGGCTGTTGTGGCGTCCGATCCTGTTTGGCTTCGTCGTCGTAGCGGCGAATATTGGGCTGTACTTCTTACTGCCACCCGAACTGCTCGAACGGCTCGGGGGTTTCGGCTACCTGAGCGCCTTTCTGGCAGCGGTGATCGCCAACGCCACCGTGCTGGTGCCCGTGCCCTACTACCCGCTTGTGATGCGGCTCGGTCAGACCCTTGATCCCTGGGGGGTGGCAATCGCGGCTGCGGCTGGCTCGGTGCTGGGCGAGTTGGTCGCCTATTTTGTGGGCCGTTCGGGGCGGCAGGCGGTGGCCGAAACGCGTTTCTACCGCTGGGTACAACGCCAACTCAGCCACCCTTGGCGCGCCCCCCTGGTTCTATTTGCGCTCTCGGCCCCGCCGAACCCATTGTTTGATGTGGCTGGACTGCTGGCAGGCATGCTCGGCATCCCGCTCTGGATCTACATGCTCAGTACCTTTGCCGGACGATTGGTGCGGATGGCGGTGATAATCTGGTTAGGGTTGGGGTTAGGATGAGCATCACAGCACTGCCGCAAGTGCTGCGTTCTGATCAAGCGCGACGCCCCCGGATTGCAGCCAGGCCAGAAATTCGACATTGCCTGCCGGGCCGGTGATCGGCGAACGCACGAGGCCACAGGGCGTCAGGCCAAGGGCCGTCGCTTCGGCCAGCGTACTGGTTAAGACAGCCCGATGCACCGCCGGATCACGCACCACGCCGCCCTTGCCAACTTGTTCTGGCCCAGCTTCAAACTGGGGCTTGATCAGGGCCACGATCCAGCCCTGGGGCTGGAGCAAACGGGCCACGGCGGGTAAGACCAAGCGCAGGGCAATAAACGAGACATCAATCACGGCACAGTCGGCCAGGGTCGCGGCGGGCAGCGCATCAAGGTAACGGATATTGGTGCGTTCGATGGCGACGACGCGGGGATCAGCGCGCAGCCGATAGTCGAGAATGCCGTAACCAACGTCAACTGCAAAGACCCGGGTGGCCCCGCGTTGCAGCAAGACATCGGTAAAGCCCCCGGTCGAGGCCCCGGCATCAAGGGCGGTCAAACCCTGAGGATCAAGCCCGAACTGATCCAGGGCGTGGGCCAGTTTGTAGCCCCCGCGACTGGCGTAGGGTAGTGGGGTCGTTACGTCAACTTCGACCGTTGCCTCGACCATCGCCCCAGGCTTACTGGCGGGTTGGCCGGCGACGCGCACACTGCCCGCCATAATCAGGGCCTGGGCCTTGGTGCGCGTTTCGGCTAGGCCGCGTTCAACTAACAGGGTGTCGAGACGAATTTTGGGCATCCTGAGATCCTGTCATGGGGGCATTGCAATGCGCTGGAAGCCCTCACCCCCTGTCCCCCTCTCCCTGCTGCGGGAGAGGGGGGACTTCGAGATGAGTCTGTGCCATGCTGATGCCGCCCGAGACGTGTACCGTACATCCCGGTTCGCCATCGTCGCCCATGCCAGCCACCACACTGGCACCATACCCAATCAGGTAGGCGTAACAATGGTGGCTGGCATCGGGCATGGCCGCCCGTGCCACCGCGATCTGGGCCCGCGCTGCCACCACTTCGGGGGTGTAGGCCGCGTCGGCAATAAAGCGCGAGCCAAGCACGGTCAATTCGGCGCAGGCCGCGTCGGCGGGAATCGGGTAGCGCGGGTCACTCACGCGTTCACATCCACCACCACCCGCCCGCGGACCCGCGCACTGGTGATAGTTTGGCTATACTCGGGCACGGCGGCGAGCGGGATCACTTCGGTCAGGCGATCAATCAGCGCACCGGGCAGATCGCGGGCAATCCGTTCCCAGGCCGCCCGCCGCTCTGGCCCTGGCGTGATTACCGACTCGACGCCAATCAGGCGCACGCCGCGCAGAATAAAGGGAAACACCGAACTGGTAAACTCGACCCCGCCCGCATTGCCACAGGCGGCGACGACGCCACTGTAGGCCATCGAACGGAACAGGCCGCCCAGGGTGGGCCCGCCGACGGTATCAACCGCTGCGGCCCAACGCTCGCTTTCGAGCGGCTTGCCGGGGGCCGTGAAGGTCGCCCGATCAATGATGGACGCTGCGCCCAACTCGCGCAGATAGGCTTCTTCTTCGGGGCGACCGGTCGAGGCGACCACGGTATAGCCAGCCTGGGCCAAGAGGGCCACGGCGACACTGCCGACCCCGCCGGCCGCCCCGGTCACCACGACCTCACGACTGGTTGGGGTCAGGCCGTGGCGTTCCAGGGCCGCCACACAGAGCATGGCAGTAAAGCCGGCGGTGCCAATCGCCATGGCCTGACTGAGACTCATGCCAGCGGGGAGCGGCACGAGCCAATCGGCCTTGACCCGATTAAGCTGGCTAAAGCCGCCCCAATGGCGCTCGCCGACGCCCCACCCGGTCAAAACGACCTCGTCACCGGGTTTGAACGCCGGTGAGGCCGACTCGACGACCGTACCGGCAAAATCAATGCCGGGAGCCATCGGGTTCTGGCGCAGGATCTTGCCCTTGCCCGTCACGGCCAGGCCATCCTTATAGTTCAGCGACGAATACGCGACCTGCACCAAAACCTCACCGGGCGGCAAACTCTCGATAGGCAGATCACGCAATTCAACCCGCCGCTCACCGGCTCCTTCGTCAACGACCAGGGCGCGAAAGGTTTGTGTGCTCATGGGTGTTCCTTGGATGAGGTTTGTTTTGTGCGGTGTGGTGGCGGAGCCACTACACTGCACCAACGACGACACAGGGTTACGGGCTGGAGGTGGTGCGCCACCACACCGCACCAACGGTAATGGGTAGGAGGTGACAGGGCTGATGCAACGATACTGCTGGCAAACCGCCTTTTGCCGCCTCCTGGGAGCGCGGGCGTCCCGCCCGCGAATGGCGGGAAGGGGGCGGGGCGCCCGCCCTCCCACGGTTGCCCGCAGGATCATGGAACCGTGGCCCCCCGGGGGGCAATGCCTCGGCGAGGGGGCTGGGAATGCCCCCGT